>NZ_JAEVHJ010000029.1:0-37087 GCF_016802855.1 Micromonospora sp. ATA51
CCGCACCGCCGCCGCGGCGGCCAGGTCGTCCTGCTCGGCCGGGGCGAGGAGACGTTCCTCGGCGGCGGCGCGCACCACGCCCGGGGCGCTCCACCGCATGCCCAGGTCCCCCTCGACGGTGCGGGCCCGCCACAGGCTGCCGGCGACCTCCCGCCCGGGCCCGCTGTCCCGCTCGTCGGGGGTGAGCATCGAGTACACGTCGGTGGTGGCGCCGCCGACGTCGACGACGGCGAGGTCACCGCCGAGGGCGTCGGCGAGGACCTCCACCCCGGTGAGCACCGCGTCGGGGGTGGCGGCCCGCACCAGCCGGGCGAAGCGGGTGCCGCGGGAGAGCCGTTTGCCGCCGATGACGTGGCGCAGGAACACCTCGCGGATCGCCGCCCGCGCCGACGCGGGGGCGAGCACCCCGATGCGGGGCAGCACGTTGTCGGCGACGGTCACCGGCACCTTCGCGGCGGCGAGCAGGGCGCGCAGGTCGTCGCGGACGTCGGCGTTACCGGCGAGCACCACGGGCACCCGCCAGCGGGCCCGGGCCAGCCGGGTGGCGTTGTGGGTGAGCGTGTCGGCGTCGCCGCCGTCGGTGCCGCCGACCAGCAGCACCACGTCGGGGCGGGCGGCCCGCAGCGCGGTCAGGTCGGCCGCGGCGAGCCGACCGGCGGCCACGTGCACCACGTTCGCGCCGGCGGACAGGCCGACCCGCCGGCCGGCCTGCGCGGTGACGAGGGGTTCGTAGCCGATCACCGCGAGGCGCAGCCGCCGCCGGCGACGAGCAGACGTACCAGGGCGCGTCGGCTGCGTCGAGCCGGGCGGTGGCCGCGCCGACGGCAGCGTCCAGGCCGTGCAGCACGTCCGTGCCGACGGTGGTCGCGCCGACGCGGCCGCGACCAGCGCGCCGCCGTCGAGGTCGACCACCGCCGCCTTGGTGTACGTCGACCCGACATCGGCGCAGACGGCGACGTTCACGCCGCCGGGGGTACGACCACCGTGCCGGTCGCGGTGACCGCCACGATCGGCTCCGCGAGGACCTCGGCGGCGGACTCGGACTTGTCCGGCCGGCCCCGGCACACCACCCGCGCGGCGAAGTCGATGGTGCGGCTGCGGGTGCCCACCCGGGTCACCGTCGCGGTCACCTCGAGCACGTCACCGGCCTTCATCGGCGCCCGGAACTGCACGTCGGAGTAGGAGGCGAACAGCCCCTCGTCGCCGTCGGTGCGGATGCACACCTCGGTGGCGACGTCCCCGAACAGCCCCAGCGCGTACGCCCCGTCGACCAGGTGCCCCGCGTAGTGGGCGTGCGAGTACGGCACGTACCGGCGGTGGGTGACGGTCAGACCGACCCGGGAGTCACTCATGCTCTCGCCTTCTTGCTCGTGATCAGCGCGTGGACCAGGTAGCTGGCGACCTCGCCGGGGGTGGTGCCCCGGCCGAAGATCCGGTCCACGCCCAACTCGTCGGTCATCGTCTCGTCGAACCGGGGGCCGCCGACGATCAGCAGCGGCCGCTTCCCGGCCGGCATCGCCTCGCGGAACGCCGCGGACATCTCCCGGGTGTTGTGCAGGTGCGCGTCGCGCTGGGTGACGACCTGCGACACCAGCACCGCGTCGGCCTTCTCGACCCGGGCGGCCTCCACCAGCTCCGGCACGCTGACCTGCGCGCCCAGGTTGGTGACCTTCAACTCCCGGTAGTACTCCAGGCCCTTCTCACCGGCGATGCCCTTGACGTTGAGGATCGCGTCGATGCCCACGGTGTGCGCGTCGGTGCCGATGCACGCCCCCACCACGGACAGCTTGCGCCGCAACTTCTGCTTCACCACCGCGTTGACCTCCTTGGCCGACAGCAGCGGGAAGTCCCGCTCGACCACCTGCACCGCGGCGAGGTCCACCAGGTGGTTCACCCGCCCGTACACCACGAAGAAGGTGAACCCGTCACCGATGGGCTTGGCGTGCACCAGCATCGCCGGGTCGATGCCCATCTTGTTCGCGAGCTGGACCGCCGCGCCCTCGGCCCGCTTGTCGTGCGGCACCGGCAGGGTGAACGACACCTGCACCATGCCGTCGCCGGTGGTGTCCCCGTACGGCCGCACGATCTTCTTCTCGGCGCCCGCGCCGGTCTCGACGACGCTCACGCCTGCTGCCCTTCCAGGATGTCGGTGGCCGGGTTGTAGTAGTCGCCCTCGTGCCTGGCGACCCCGTCGAGGCCCTTGCCCCGGTCCGCGGGCCGCTTCATGATCCCGAAGGTGCCCTCGGCGATGGCCGTGAGCAGCGACTGGTCCCCGATGCGCTCCAGCAGCTCCAGGGCCTCACCGAGCACCCGGTTGGCGCGCTGCTGGATGAACCCGCCGGGCGCGGGCACGAAGTCCTCGTGCAGCCCGCCGGCCGCGCCCAGCACGTAGCGGACGTTCTGCAGGGCGATGTCCCGGTCGGACAGCCACGGCGTCACCACCGCCTCGGTCATCATGCCGACCAGCAGGATGCCCTGCCCGGTCATGGTGCCCACCAGGTTGAAGAACCCGTCGAGCAGGTTGCCGCGGAACACGTCACCGGTCATGTGCTTCGTCGGCGGCATCCACTTCAGCGGCGCGTCGGGGAACAACTCCCGGGCCAGCAGCGCGTGCGCCAGTTCGAGGCGGAACGACTCCGGCACGTCCGGGTTGATCTCGAACGCGTGCCCCAGCCCCAACTGCCAGTCGGCCAACCCCGCCTCGTGCGCGAAGTACTCGTTGAGCAGCTGCGACACCGTCACCGTGTGCGCCTCGTCGACGGCGTCGGCGGTGGTGAGGTAGTTGTCCTCACCGGTGTTGATGATGATCCCCGCCCGGGCGTGCACCTGCCGGGAGAACCGCTGGTCGACGAAGGTGCGGATCGGGTTGATGTCGCGGAACAGGATCCCGTACATCGAGTCGTTGAGCATCATGTCGAGGCGTTCCAGGCCGGCCAGCGTCGCCATCTCCGGCATGCACAGACCCGACGCGTAGTTCGTCAGCCGCACGTACCGGCCCAGCTCCTTCGACGACTCGTCCAGGGCCGCCCGCATCAGCCGGAAGTTCTCCTGCGTGGCGTACGTGCCGGCGAAACCCTCCCGGGTCGCGCCCTCCGGCACGTAGTCCAGCAGCGACTGCCCCGTCGACCGGATCACCGCGATGACGTCCGCGCCGGCGCGGGCCGCGGCCTGCGCCTGCGGGATGTCCTCGTAGATGTCCCCGGTGGCCACGATCAGGTAGATCCACGGCCGCTGCTTCGGGTCCCCGTACCGCTTCACCAGGCGGTCCCGCTCGGCCCGGCGCCGGTCGACCTGCCGGACCCCGGCGGCGACCGCCTTCCGGGCGGCCTTACGCGCCGCGGTGGCCGCCTTCCCGGTGGGCTGCGTGAACCGCACCGACCCGGCGGCGCCCTTCTGCGCCAGCAGCGTCACATCGGTGATGCCCTCCCGCGCCAGGGCGTCGAACACCGCCGCCGCGACGCCGTGCCCCAGGCCGGTGTCGGCGACCACCGCGTCGACCAGGCGGTTCACCCACGGGATGCCGTCGGGGTCGGCGCCGGTCACCCCGGCCAGCCGCAGCACCGCCCGCTCCACCGACACGGTGGTGTGGCTGCGCGCCAGATCCACCACCGGCTGCCCGGCGCGGCGCGCCAACTCCCGCGCCCGCGCCACCAGCGCCGGATCCAGCTCAAGCTTGCCCGTCACGCTGTCGCGCCCCCGTCTGTACCGATGGTTCGCTCGCTCCGCTCGCTCACGAAGACCCTTCCTGATAGATCACGTCACCCCGCAGCACCGTGGCCCGGCACACCGGCAGCGGCGTCGGATCGTCCGCGCCCCGCAGCTCCGGGTCCTCGGCCAGCAGCACCGGCAGTCCCCGGTCCACCCCGGCCGGGGTGGACCACACCGCGAACGTCGCCGGCGCGCCCAGCGCGAGCACACCCTCGTTGTCCAGGTGCACCGCCCGCCACCCGCCGCGGGTGTGCGCGGCGAACGCCGCCCGCGCGCTCATCCGCTGCGCCGGATTGTGGTGCGCCGCGGCGGCCCGCACCGAACCCCACGGGTCCAGCGGCGTCACCGGCGAGTCCGACCCGAACGCCAACGCCACCCCGACCGAGTGCATCGCCCCCATCGGGTTGGACTCCAACGACCGGGAAAGGCCCAGCCGCGACTCGTACATCCGGCCCGCGCCGCCCCACAGCCGGTCGAACGCCGGCTGCATCGACGCCACGATCCCGTACTCCACGAACCCGGCGATCAGGCGGCGACCGCCGCGGCCCGCTCGGCGTCGAGCGGTGGGCAGAGCCGGGTCTTCACCCGGCCCGGCACCGGCGCCTTCGCCATCACCAGCAGCACCGTCACGAGGGGCGTCCTTCGTTCGCGGGCCTCCGCTCCGCTGGACTCCGCGCGCTCACCGGAGCCGCCCTTCGTTCGCGATCGCGGGGCTCCGGCCTCGCGCTCACCGGGGCGACCCCGCTGCGCAGCACCGCCGTCATGTCGCGTACCGCGCGGGCGGTGCCGCGCACCGAACCGGAGACCTTCGACCGGGTGCCGGCCGCCCGCGGCGCGTACGGCACGTCCAGCTCGACGATCCGCCACCCGGCGGCCGCCGCCCGGACCAGCAGCTCCAGCGGGTAGCCGAAGGCGCGGTCCGCGACGCCGAGGTCCAACAGCGCCGCCCGGCGGGCCACCCGGATCGGGCTCAGGTCGTGCACCGGTACGCCCCGGCGGCGCAGCCCGGCCGCGAGGAGCGCGTTGCCGGCGCGGGCGTGCCACGGCCAGGCTGCGCGGGTGACCGGCCGGCGGCGCCCGGCGACCAGGTCGGCCCGCCCCGCCAGCACCGGCCCGGCCAGCCTGGGCAACTCCCCCGGGTCGAACGAGCCGTCCGCGTCCAGCACGCAGACCAGCTCGGTGCGGGCGGCGAGCAGTCCGGTGTGGACGGCGGCGCCGTAGCCGCGCCGGGGTTCGTGCACCACCCGGGCGCCGTGCGCGGCGGCCACCTCAGGCGAGCCGTCGGTGGAGCCGTTGTCCACCACGACGGCGCGGTAGCCGGGCGGCAGTCCGGCGAGCACACCGGGCAGGGCGGCCGCCTCGTCCAGGCACGGCAGCACCACGTCGACCTCTGTCTCCATGCCCGGGACGCTAGGCCGACCCGGCCCCGCTCCGGGACCGCGTCTCGGTTACGGAACCCTTACGCCGCAACGGTTCCTTACGAGTCGCTGACGTCCCCGTCCGGGCGCTTCCGACCGCCGGGCAGGCGGCCGTAGCCTCGGCGGTCACCATGACCCGCCACCTGACCGCCGGCCGCCGCCGGGACCTGACCGTGCTCGCCGTCGAGGCGGCGCTGCTGGCCGCGGCGGTGGCGGTCGGCGCCGTGCTCAACCACCACGACGCCGGGCTGCACGCCGACGCCGCGCCGCTCTACGCCACCTGGCGACCGCACTTCGGCTGGGGCACCCTGCCGGCCGTCCTGCTCGCCGGCGGCGTGGTGGCACGCGGCCCGCACCTCGCCCGTCGACTGCCCTGGCCGTGGCTGCTGGCCGCCGGCTGGCTCGCCACGGTCGCCTGGACGCTGTCGCTGGCCCTGGTGGACGGCTGGCGAGCCGGGCTGACCGAGCGGCTCACCGTGCAGGCGGAGTACCTGCACGAGGTGCCCCGGGTGCGGGACGTGCCCACCATGCTGGCCGGCTTCACCGAGCGGATCCTCGACTTCCGGCCCGACTCCTGGTCCACCCACACCGCTGGGCACCCACCGGGCGCGCTGCTGGTCTTCGTCGGGCTGGACCGGATCGGTCTCGGCGGCGGCACGGCGGCGGCGTTGGCCTGCGTCCTGGTCGGGGCGACGGTCACCGTCTCGGTGCCGCTGACACTGCGGGCGCTCGGCGACGAACCGGCCGCCCGCGCGGTGCTGCCGTTCCTGGTGCTGCTGCCCGGCGCGGTCTGGGTGGGCGCCTCCGCCGACGGGATCTTCGCCGCCGTGGTGGCCGCCGGGCTCGCCCTGCTGGCCCGCCCGGGGCGCTGGGCGCCCGGGGTGGGCGGGCTGCTGCTCGGCGTCGCCCTGCACCTGTCGTACGGGCTGGTGCTGGCCGGGCTGCTGGCGTTGACCGTGCTGGCGCTGCGGTCCGCCGACCGGATCCGCGCGCTGTGCACCGCCGGGCTGGGCGTGGCCGCGGTGACCGCCGTGTTCGTCGGCTACGGCTTCTGGTGGCTCGACGGGTACCACCTGGTCGTGCGGCGCTACTACCAGGGCTGGGCGGCGGACCGCCCGTACGCCTACTGGGTCTGGGCGAACCTGGCCGCGCTGCTGCTCAGCACGGCCCGGCGGCGGGCCCCGCCCTGGCCCGCAGCCTCCGCCCGGCGCTGGCCGCGGCCCGCGCCCGGATCGCCCCGCTCACCCGCGGATCCACCCGGACCACCGCCCCGGCCGACGCCGACGCCCCGATCGACGCCGCCGCCCCGGCCACCGCCCCGACCGACGTCCGTACCGGGCCCGCAGTCTGGCTGTCGCTGGCCGCCGCGCTGACCGTGGCCGCCGCCGACGTGTCCGGGCTCTCCAAGGCCGAGGTGGAACGGATCTGGCTGCCCTTCGCGGTCTGGCTGCTGGTCGCCGTCGCCCGGCTCCCGGCCGGCGACCGGCGCTGGTGGCTGGCCGGGCAGGGGGTCACCGCGCTGGCGGTCAACCACCTGCTCTGGACCGTGTCCTGACCGGCCGCGGAAGCTTCGGGCGGACGGCGGACCGTAAGGACCTCGCAATGGATCGGCTGATCCACCCGCCGATACGCTGGGCACACCAGGGGGAGGTACGCCGGTGGCGCAGCGGGTGCTGGTGGTCGATGACGATCGGACGGTCAGCGACGTGGTCTGCCGGTACCTGGAGCACGCCGGCTACCAGGTCGACCACGTCGGCGACGGGGCCGCCGCGCTGGCCGCCGTGGCGCGGCAACCACCGCACCTGGTCGTGCTCGACCTGATGCTGCCGGTGCTGGACGGGCTGGAGGTCTGCCGCCGGCTGCGGGAGCGGCCGGACGGCGTACCCATCGTGATGCTGACCGCGCGCGGCGACGAGGCCGACCGGATCCTCGGCCTCCAGCTGGGCGCGGACGACTACCTGAGCAAGCCGTTCTCCCCTCGCGAGCTGGTGCTGCGGGTGCGCTCGGTGCTGCGCCGGGCCGGCGGGGAACCGGTCACGCCGCCGGAGGTGCTGACCGACGACGGCCTGGAGGTGCAGACGGGTCCTCGGGTGGCCCGCCTGCACGGCCGGGAGCTGACTCTCACCCTGCGCGAGTTCGACCTGCTGGCCCACCTGATGCGGCATCCGGCGCGGGCGTTCCGCCGGGCGGAGCTGCTGGACCGGGTCTGGGGCTGGAGCTTCGGCGACCAGTCCACCGTCACCGTCCACGTCCGCCGGCTGCGGGAGAAGATCGAGGCCGACCCGGCGAACCCCCGGCGGATCGTCACCGTCTGGGGCGTCGGCTACCGCTACGAGCCGGCCGATGCGTGACCTGGCGCTGATCTTCGGGGCGGCGCTGGCCGCGGCGCTCTGCGTCGGGCTGCTCGGTGCGGTCGCCCTGCGGCTGCTGCGCGGCCGCTCGATCCTGGTGCACGTCGTCGTGCTGCTGGTCATGACCGTGTCCGCGGTGGTGGCCGGGGTGGCGGTGGTCGCCGAGGCGATGTTCCTCTCCCCGCACGACCTGGAGGTGGTGCTGATCACCGTCTCCGCCGCCGCCGCGGTGAGTCTCGCGGTCGGCTGGCTCTTCGGCCGGCGGCTGGCCGCGGCGGCGGTCTGGGCGGACCAGGCGCGGGAGCGGGAGCGGCGGATCGAGAAGGGCCGCCGGGACCTGGTCGCCTGGGTCTCGCACGACCTGCGTACGCCGCTGGCCGGGCTGCGCGCGATGGCCGAGGCGCTGGAGGACCGGGTGGTCCGCGACCCGGACACGGTCGACGAGTACCACCGCCGGATCCGGGTGGAGACCGACCGGATGACCCGGCTGGTCGACGACCTGTTCGAGCTGTCCCGGATCAACGCGGGCGCGCTGCGGCTGTCGCTGTCCGCGGTGCCGCTGGGCGATGTGGTCTCCGACGCCCTCGCGAGCACCGCCCCGCTTGCCGCGGCCCGGCGGATCCGGCTGGTCGCCGCCGAGTCGGGCTGGCCGACGGTGACCGCCAGCGAGCCGGAGCTGGCCCGGGCGGTCGGCAACCTGCTGCTGAACGCGGTCCGCTACACGCCGGAGGACGGCACGGTCCGGGTGGACGCCGGCCGGGACGCGGACACCGCCTGGCTGGCGGTGGCGGACACCTGCGGCGGCATCCCCGAGGCGGACCTGCCCCGCCTCTTCGACGTGGCGTTCCGGGGGGAGCCGGCGCGGACCCCGCGCCCGGGCAACGGCGGCGGGGAGGGATCGGGCGGGCTGGGGCTGGCGATCGTGCGCGGGCTGATTGAGGCGCACGGCGGGCGGGTAGACGTCCAGAACATCGCCGATGGCTGCCGGTTCGTGGTCCGGTTGCCGGCCGCGGGAACCTGACGCATCGATCGAGCGTCATATCTATTTCCATACATGTACAACTTTCTCTGGGACGGTAATGGTCATGCCGAATCAGCCGAATGACCGGTACCAGCAGGACACCGAGCGGAGCTGGCGGGCGGCCGAGGCCGCCGGGCGGTTCCCGGCGCAGCCGCCGTACCGGGAGGTTCGGAGGGACGCCACACTCTCCTGGGCCGAGCTGAACGCACTGCCGCCCGCCGCCACCCGGCGCGGCCTCAGCGCCCGCTGACGCACCAGATCGCCGCAACTTGTGGTGCTATCGGGCCTCAACCGGTGGTCTGGGGTCAGGGGCATGACGCGCATCACCGTGGACGTCAACGACGAGTGGCTCGACGCCGCCCGTGAGGTGCTGGGCACCGACACCACGGTGGCGACCATCAACGCCGCCCTCCACGCCATCGCCGTGCGCCGTCAGGCCAAGGAGATCGTGGCGGCCTTCGACCAGGTGGAGACGGACTTCGGCGAGTCGGCCGAGGCCTGGCGGTACGGCGGCGGACGGGACCTGAGCCGGCTGGCGGAGAACGCCCGGGACGCAGACGCGGCGTGATGGCCGGTCAGGTCTATCTGGCGGACACCTCGGTCTACGTCCTCCAGGGCCGCCATCCCGCCGTTCGACGCCGGTTCGAGACGCTGCTGGCCGAGGGGCGCCTGGCCGCCAGCCAGATCGCCTCGCTCGAATATCTGAACAACGCGCCCCACCCGAAGGGTTACGAGATCCTCTGGCAGGCACTGCACGGGCACCGGTGGATGGATGTGACGGCTGCCGCGATGGACCGGGCGCTGGCCGTCCACCGGATGCTCGCGGCGGACAGTCAGCACCGCAACTTTCGCCTGCCAGATCTGATCATCGCGGCGACCGCTGAAACGCACGGCGCGACGGTGCTGCACTACGACGCGGACTACGACCGCATCGCGGCGCTCACCGGCCAGCCCACCGAGTGGGTGGTACGCCGGGGCAGTCTGTAACGAGGTACGCGGAGGAAATCGGCGACACACCCGGGCGCTCCAGCCGGACCGTTCGCACAGGTGTCGGGTAGCGTCTCCTGGTCCGAAAACTCGGCCTACGACAGGAGAAGCTCCGCGCATGGGCAAGAAGACGATCCACGTCTCCGACTTCAGCGGCACGGTTCTGCAGGCGGACGACGAGGTGGTCCGCGTCGTCGTGCTGGAGCACCCTGACCTGGTCGCCGGCCCCGTGCAACTGGATGCCACCCCGGTCGAGGTGGAAAGCATCGACGACGCCGCGCTGGACGTGGCGGTGGTGGAGATCCACGACCGCCACGGCGGCGGTGAGCCACGCCGGGTGGTGCTGACCGCCAGCGAGTTCGACGCGATGGCCACCGACGTGCCGATGGCCCGGCTGCTGCGCACGGCCGAGCGGGTGAGGCCGCCGAAGGCCCGCAAGATCGCGGAGAAGGTCGACTACGGCACCATCGAGCACGCCGGCAAGCCGCACCGCGGCCGGGTCCCCGAGGAGGAGGCCCGGCTGGTGCGGGAGCGGCTGGACGAGGTGAACAAGCGCCTCGCCGACGCGGGCATCCGCCAGGTCGACCCGGCCGACCCGGAGCACGCCGCCCGCTACGGCTTCCCCACCGCCGACTGATCCCGCGGCCGTCCGCCCGGGTGCACCCTCGGCGTACCCGGGCGGGCGGAACGTCAGGACTGGCGCCGCCGCGCGATCTCGGCGAGGGCGCCGGTGACGCCCGCCTCCATGTCCGACTTGTTCAGGCCGAGTCCGGTGAGGACGCCGTCACCCGCCTCCTCCTCCAGCAGGGCGAGCAGGATGTGCTCGGTGCCGACGTAGTTGTGGCCGAGTCGCAGCGCCTCCCGGAAGGTCAGCTCCAGCACCTTCTTGGCCCGCGCGTCGTACGGGATCAGGTCGGGGACCTGGTCGGCCGGCGCCGGGAAGGTCGCGGTGACGACCTCCCGCAGCCGCTCCAGCGGTACGCCCCGCGCCACGATCAGCCGGGCGGCGAGCCGTCCGGCTCGGCGAGCAGCCCGAGGGCGACGTGCTCGGGGCGGATCTCCGGGCTGCCGGCGGCCGCGCCTCGTTCTGGGAGGTGACCACCACGTTGCGCGCCCGATCGGTGAAGCGGCCGAAGCCGGCGTTCGGGTCGAGGGCGGCGGCGGTCTCCGCCTTGGCGGCGGAACGCTTCTGGGCGGCCTGCTTGGTGACGCCCATGCTGCGCCCGATCTCGGTCCAGGAGGCGCCGGAGCGGCGGGCCTGGTCGACGAAGTGGCCGATGAGGTGGTCGGCGACGTCGCCGAGGTGGTCGGCGACCAGCACCGCGTCGCTGAGCTGGTCCAGCGCGTCGGTGTGCACCTTCTTGATGGCCTCGATCAGCTCGTCGAGGCGTACCGGGTTGCTGATCTGCACGGGATCCGTCATGCGTCAACCATAGGTTGACGCACCGGGTTCGTCAACCATTGGTTGACGCTGGGATTCGTGACCGGGCACCAGGCTTTCCCGGTACGCGACGAGCGGGAGGACGGCGGGCGGCGGACCGAAGACCCGCTCGACGCCCTGCCCCCGCCGCCCTGAATCCCGGCTCGGTCAGGGCTCCGACCAGGCGGTCTGGACGACCCGGGCGCCATCACGCCGACGGACCAGGGTCCCCCGGCCGGGCGGCATCGGCTGCGGCCGCAACCCGCCCAGGATCGCCCCCTCCTCCCGGTTGCCGGACATCAGCAGGCCCGGCGAGTCCAGCTCGCGCAGGTGTTGCAGGACCGGCTCGTAGAGTGCCCGGGCGGCGCCGCCGACCCGGCGGGCGATGATCAGGTGCAGGCCGATGTCCCGGGCCAGCGGCAGCAGGTCGTTGAGCATGCTCACCGGGTTGCTGCCGCCGCTGGCGACCAGGTCGTAGTCGTCCACCAGGAGGTACAGGTCGGGCCCGTGCCACCAGCTCCGGTCGCGCAGCTGCTGCGGGGTGACGTCCGGGCCGGGCAGCCGTCTCGTCATCGCCTCGCGGATCGAGCCGAGCCCCTCGGCGAGGACCTGGCGGGACGGGGCGTAGTCCAGCAGGTGGTCGCCCTCGACCGCGCCGAGCAGGCCGCGCCGGTAGTCGGCGATGACCAGCCGGGCCTGGGCGGGCGTACGGCGGGCCACGACCTGCCGGGCGATGAGCCGGATCAGGTTGGTCTTGCCGCACTCCGCGTCGCCGAAGACGACGAGGTGCGGTTCTCGGTCCAGGTCGAGGTGGACCGGGGCGAGCGACGACTCGTCCAGCCCGATCGGCAGCCCGGTACCGGACGGGTCGCTCAGCTCGTTCAGCTCGACCACCGACAGCCGGCGCGGCAGCAACCGCACCGGCGGGGCCGGCTGCCCCGGCCACGCCCCCGCGACCCGGTCCGCCAGCTCGGCCGTCGCCTCGGCCAGGTCCTCCCCGCCGCGCGGCCGTCGATCCGGGGCAGGGCGCTCAGGAAGTGCAGCCGGCCCGGGGCCAGCCCACGCCCCGGCGACCGGGGCACGTTCGCCGCCGCCCGCCGGTCGATCTCGGACTCGCTCGGGTCGCCGAGCCGCAGCTCCAACCGGCTGCCCAGCAGGTCCCGCAGGGTCGGCCGGACCTCCAGCCACCGGGCCGCGGTGAGCACCACGTGGACCCCGAAGCCCAGGCCCCGCCGGGCGATGCCGGTGACGACCTCCTCCAGCTCCTCGTACTCCTGCCGCAACGCGTTCCATCCGTCCACCACGAGGAACACGTCGCCGAACGGGTCGTCGGCGAACTCCCCCGCCGCCCGGCGGGCCCGGTACGCCGCCATGGATTCCACGCCGCCCGCGGCGAAGCGGGCCTCCCGGGAGTCGAGGACCGCGCTCACGTCCGCGACCGTACGCCGCACCGCCTCGGCGTCCCGCCGGTTGGCGACGCCGGAGACGTGCGGCAACCGCTCCAGGGACCGCAGCGCGCCGCCACCGAGGTCGAGGCAGAAGAACTGCACCTCCCGCGGCGTGTGCGTCAGCGCCAGGGAGGCCACGAGCGAGCGCAGCACGATGCTCTTACCGGACAGCGGCGCGCCCACCACGCCGACGTTGCCACCGCCCCCGGCCAGTTCCAGGCGCAGCGGTTCGCGGCGCTGCTCCTTGGGCCGGTCGACCAGGCCGACGGTCGCGGTCAGCGAGCCCCGTTCCCCGACGACCCTGAGGCCCCGGACCGGGTCCCGCGTCAGCGGCGGGAGAAGTTCGTCCAGGGTGGGCGGTTCGGCCAGCGGCGGCAGCCAGACCTGGTGGGCCCGGGTGCCCCGGCCGCGCAGCCCCGCCACGACGATGTCGAGCGGACTGCATCCCACCACGTCCGGCGGTACGCCGGCGCCGTCCGCCACCGGCGGCCCGGAGACGTACGCGGCGTGGAAGCGGGTCATCGTGGTGCCCGCCTTCAGGTAGCCGTGGCCGGGCGCGTTCGGCAACTCGTACGCGTCCGGCACGCCGAGCACGGCCCGGCTCTCCATCGCGGAGAAGGTCCGCAGGCCGATCCGGTACGACAGGTGGCTCTCCAGGCCCCGCAGCCGCCCCTCCTCGAGCCGCTGGCTGGCGAGCAGCAGGTGCACCCCGAGGGACCGGCCAACCCGGGCCATCTGGACGAAGACGTCGATGAAATCGGGTCGCGCCGTGAGCAGCTCGGAGAACTCGTCACAGATCACCAGCATCGTGGGCAGCGCAGGCAGCTCGGCCCCGGCCGCCCGGCTCCGCTCGTAATCCCAGCGGCTGGCGTGGTTGCCGGCGGCGCGGAGCACCTCCTGCCGGCGCAGGAGCTCACTGGTCAGCGCGTCCGCCAGCCGGTCGATCAGCGCCAGGTCGTCGGCGAGGTTGGTGATCAGCGCGCTCACGTGCGGCAGCTCGGCCAGCGGACCGAACGTCGCGCCGCCCTTGAAGTCGATCAGCACCAGGTTGAGTTCGTCCGGGGCATGGGCCGCCGCGAGGGCCAGCACGATCGTCCGCAGCAGTTCGCTCTTGCCGGATCCGGTCGCCCCCACCAGCAGGCCGTGCGGGCCCATCCCGTCCTGCGCCGACTCCTTCAGGTCGAGCAGCAGCGGACGCCCCCAGCCGTCCAGACCCACGGGCACCCGCAGGTAGTCCGGCCCGAGCGGGGTACGCCGTCCCTCGAAGTGCCACAGCGCCGCCCGGTCCGGCACACCGAGCACGAGCAGCGTCTCGTCCGGCTGCTCCTCGGCCGGCACCGGCCCGGTGGCAGGCGTGGTGCCCGCCGAGTCCGTCCCCCAGGCCTCGGCGATCACCGACACCATCACCGCGCCGCTGTCCGGCGCAGCGGCTTCGACCTCTGCCTCGCCGTCGGCGTCGCCGGCGGACAGGTCCGGCAACGCGATGCGGAAGGTACGCCGTCCGTGGATGGCCCAGCCGGGCAGGTTGAGCGGCAGGCGGGCCGCCTGGTCCGGGTTGATCAACGATTCGTGCGGCTGCGACAACCGGGTCTCGATCCGGGCCTGCGGCAACTCCCGCAGCTCCTCCGGGATGACCCGCCAGCTGCGCTCCGCGATGACCACGTGGACCCCGTACCCGAGGCCCTTGTTGGCCAGGTCGACCACCCGCGGGGTGAAGTCGGGCAGCAGGTTGGCGAAGTCCTGCCAGCGGTCGACGACCAGGAAGACGTCCGGGCACGGCCCGGCGTCGAGGTCGGCCCGGCGGGCCCGCAGGCTCGCCGGCGACTCCAGCTCGTGGTGGCGGAAGAGCTGCTTGCGGTCGAGGACGTCCTGCTCCAGCCGGTCCAGGAGCTTGCTGACCTCACCCACCTCGTCGTCGCCGCGCACCTCCCGCACGTGCGGCAGCCGCCGCATCGGCCCGAGCCAGTTCCCGCCGGACTCCAGGCAGTTGAACGCCACCTCGTCGGCCGAGTGGGTGAGCGCCAGCCCGCCGATGATGGTGCGTAGCAGGGTGGTCTTGCCGGTGCCGGCGCGGCCGACGACCAGCAGGTGCCCGTCGGAGGAGGCCAGGTCCAGCCAGACCGGCTCCCCGGCAGGCTGGTCGATCCGCTGCGCCTGGCCGACCGGCACCTTGAGCAGGCCGCGCCGCCGCCAGTCCGTGGCGCAGAGCTTCACCTCGCCGGCCGGCTCCAGCGGCCCGAGCAGGTCGCCGAGGCGCGGATCCCGCTGGTTCCGGCGCCGCCGCTGCCGGTGCTGCCCGTCCCGGGACAGCGCGATGTGGATCTCGTCGCTCGCGCTGCCGAACTGGCACGGCGTCTGCGCGGACCGCTTCGGCAGCTCCAAGTGCACGTACCGCCAGAGGTCGTCCGGGGTGATCCGGCCCTGGCCGGTGATGTCCGCGGCGCCGGTGCTCAGCCCCTGGATGATCGTCTCGGTGAAGGCCGACCGCAGCCGGGGCCCCGTGTCGGAGGCCGGACGTCCGTCGTCGGCCCGCTCCACCGAGTTGGTCGCGGTGATGACGTACCGGCCGTACCCGGTCTTCAGCTCGCCGTCGATGGCCAGGTCGTCGGTGGTCTTGAGGCCGTGCCCCTCGAAAGCCCCGCTGTAGCAGCAGTCGAGCAGGATGACCGAGCTGGCCGCGTCCGACTCGTCGAGCAGTTCCCGGACGAAGGAGGCGGAGATCGCGGTCGACGAGAGGTGGTCCACCTCGGTGTTCGCGACCGCCAGGGGCAACCGCCCCCGCTTGCTGGTGCGGACGCCGTGGCCGGAGAAGTAGAGCAGGACGAGGTCCTCCGGGCCGGCCGCCCGGAGCATCGACTCGATCGCCCGCTCGATGGAGCTCTTCGACTAGTTCTCCAGCAGCACGGTCTGGTCGAAGGCGCCGACGTCCGCGTCGGCCAGCAGGCTGAGCAGGTCCCGCGCCTCCTCCCGGGGCGCGTAGAGGTCCGCCAGCGAGTCGTCGATGTACCGGTCGTTGGCGATCAGCAGCGCCCGTCGCTGTCCCACACTCAGCTCCCGGTGGGGGCGCCCCCGCCGGTCCCGCGGGCCGCGGGCAGCGCCGCGCCCGCCGCGGGATCGGTCGTCGCGGGTACGCCCAGCAGCCGGGCCAGCTGGTCGACGAGCTGCGGGTCCACCCGGGTCGACCCGGTGACGACCAGCTCGTTGTCGCCGCTGCGGAGCCGGATCGAGCGCGCCCGGACCCGGTCCGCGTACGCGACCGCGATCCGGGCGAGCGCCTGCATCGTGGTGGCGGAGAAGAGCCCGCCGACGGCCAGCATCCCCAGCTCCCAGGCCTGCGGCGACTTGCCGTGCGAGGTGGCCGGCGACTGCGCGTACCCGATCTGCAAGCCCCGGACCGTGCGCAGGTCGTCGGCGAGCCCGGTGGCGAGCGCCTCGACCCGGTCGGCGGGCAGCGGCACGGACGGCTCGATCAGCAGGGAGAGTTCGGGCACAGCACACCTCCGGCGGCAGACTGTCTACATTCAACACCACCGGCACGAGCGCCCCGGTCCCGTACGGGACCGGGGCACTTCGCGGTGAGGTGCTACGCGACGAACCGGGTCCGGCGTCGGCGGGCCGCCAGGTAGCCGACCCCGCCGAGCATCAGCAGGGCCACCCCGGCACCCGCCACGGCGACGTTGTTCGAGCCGGTCACCGGCAGGCCCCCGCCGTCGCCGCCGCCCGCACCGGGAGCGGCCGGGCTCGCGCTGGGCGCGGTACCCGTCGGGGTCACGCCCGCCGTCGGGGTCACGCCGCCGTCGGGGTCGCGCTGGCCGTCGGGGTCGCGCTGGCCGTCGGGCTCGCGCTCGTCGTCGGGCTGGCGGTGGCCGTGGGGCTCGCGGTCGGCGGCGTGACCAGGCTGGCGTACACGAAGTTGATCGGAATCGGCTTGCTCGGCAGCGGCAGATCCCGAGGTGCCAGCGTCAGCGTGGGGCCGCCGCCGCGCACCGGGTCCGTGCCATTCTCGTTCTCCGCGAGCTTCTGCACGCCACCGAGCTCGTCGGCCCACGCCTTGCTGACCCAGCGGAAGACGACGGTGGTGACCTTGTCCGCCCGCGCGTTGGTCTTGGTCACGATGAGGTCCTCGGCCGGCGCCAGGGTCGCCTGGGCCGCAAGCACGTCGTCGAACTCGCACCAGGCGATGTCGAGGTTGCTGTCCACGACGTACCAGCAGTTGTCGTACTTCGTCAGCAGGTCGAGGTCGTCGAACGCCCGCACCTGCACGACGACGCCATTGACCGGCGCGTCGCCCAGGTTCGTCACGCCGAGCGAGGCCGACACGACCTCGCCGGGCTTGACCGGGTACTTGACGTTCCGGCCGGTGGCCGGGTCCTGCTCGGTCACGGCGGCGAGCGTGGCGGTGTCCGGGCCGGCCAGGGCCGGCGCCGGCAGAGCGGCGACACCGGCGGCGAGGACGGCGGCGCCGAGGGCGAGCCGGGCGGAGAGGCGTGCGGTCGAGTCGGCTCCAAGACCGGTACGCGGCTTCCTCCGGCACCGGCGTGCGGGCGGCGCCTTCCTGCTCCTCGATGTTGAAGCCCACCGACTCGCATCCCGGCAGGCCGGAGAAGAACCCGACCAGGTCGTCACCGTGGTCGATGGTTTCGGGTGTGACGACGCAGATCACCGAGTACGGCAAGCCGGCCTCGGCCAATACTCGCGTGCCGCGAATCGTCCGGGCCGTCGTCGCATTCCCGGCCCGGTCGAGCCTGTTCCGGTTGAGCATGCCGGGCCCGTCGATGCTGACGCCGATCTCGAAGTCATAGGCGGCGAACAGATCGCACCACCGCTCGTTGATGAGCGTCGCGTTGGTCTGGATCTTGGCGCACCCTCCCTGCCCGCTGTAGCTCCTCGAAGGGAGCGAGCAGCTCACGGAAGATATCGATCGGTGTGGCGGTGGGCTCGCCGCCGTGCCACACCACGCTCACCGGATG
This sequence comes from Micromonospora sp. ATA51, assembly GCF_016802855.1. Taxonomy (NCBI): domain Bacteria; kingdom Bacillati; phylum Actinomycetota; class Actinomycetes; order Micromonosporales; family Micromonosporaceae; genus Micromonospora; species Micromonospora sp. ATA51. Next base: position 17,324 of record NZ_JAEVHJ010000029.1, read on the forward strand.
AACGCTGCCCTGCTGCTCGATCGACCGAACGCAGGCCGTCGCAACGGAGACGGACATGAGCTGGCGCGAGCGCCGATCGGGCAGGTAGCAGTAGCTGCAGTCCAGGTTGCAGAAGCTGGTGGGCTGCAGGACCAAGGGGTGGAAGGTCCCGGCGATGGCCGGCCGTCCTGTCGTGGCGACAATTCCGATGTCCCGGACGGTCATGTCTCCTCCGGTGTCTGCTGTTCGGCGGTGGACGGGCGGCGGCGGCAGTGCCGGGCCGGCCAGCCAAGGAATCGGTCGAACAAGTCCCTGACGTCGCCGATGGTGCGCGGGTTGAGTCGGTGCAGGTCGTCGATGGCCTCGTGCAGGCGGCCGGACAGGTAGAGCAGCAGGTTGAGCCGGCTGTCCTGGTAGCTGGTCAACAGGGCGAGCTTGGCCCGTCCACAGGGCCAGGGCTGCCCACAGACCCGGCACAGCCACAGCGGACGCAGCGGCAGATGCTCCGGCGGCACCAGCGCGGACTGCTTGCTGCTCATCGGCCACCGCCATCCCGCACCTGCCGCTCGAAGAGCTGACGCCACACGTGGGTCAGTAATGGCGGATCAGCCCGCGAAGCCTGTGACCACGCCGGATCCTCGGGAATCAACTTCTGTCGCCAGGAACGGTCCGCCAGCGCATGCCGCGAGATGTACACCGTCACGCGAGCCTCCTTGAGCAGGCGGACGGGCGGTGGGCACGCCGGAACACGGACGAGCCCACCGCCACACCCCGGCGGCTGGGAGCAGACCGCCGGTCACCCGCCCACGCAGCCCTCATGGCGGTACGCAAGCGGGGAAGACGCCGAGAGAGATTGCCCCGGGGCTGGCCGAGTCGGCGCTCAGGTCGTCGTTTGCTGTGCCGCGCATCGAGCCCCTCCGCTCCCTGTCAGCTGTGCCAGTCACAGGCATCGACATACGCCGGTGACCTGGGGTGAACTGAACGTAGGGGCGGCCTGGCAGAGGAACCGGGAAAATCCGTACCGGGTCCGACGGTGATCAGCGGGCAGGGTGATGGTGTGCGAGGGATGACGGACGACATGACGATCGGCCAGCGCGTCGCCTTCTACCGGCGCCGGCGAGGGCTCTCCCAAGAGGTGCTGGCCGGGTTGGTCGGCAAGACCCAGGAGTGGTTGCGCAAGGTCGAGACGAACCGCGCCGACCTGGACCGGCTATCCGTCATTCGCGCGATCGCCAAAGCCCTCGACGTGTCCCTTGGGGACTTGATCGGCGCACCCAGCCTGTTCGAGTGGTCCGATGAGTCCGGCCGGGAGACCATCCCCGCTTTACGCGCCGCGCTCCACGACTACCGGCACCTCGCGCCCACGCTTGCCAGCACGGCCGCCGTCGAAGCCCCCGCCCTGCACGAGATCGAGAGCGACGTCGCCGAGATCTGGACTGCCTACCAGCACTCGCGCTACGGCACCCTCGCCCGCCGCCTCCCCTACCTCATCCACGACTGCCTCACCGCCACCGAGGCCTTCTACGGCGACGAGAGCCAGCGCGCACACGCGATGACCGCTTACGCCCACCAGCTCGCCGCGTTGTTCCTGACCAAGCTCGGCGAAGGTGACCTCGCCTGGACCGCCGCCAGCCGAGGACTGGCCGCCGCCAACGCCAGCCACGACCACGTCGTCATCGGCTCACTCAGCCGCTCTGCCGCGCACTCCCTGGTCTCGATAGGCGAATACGCGCAGGCCCGTGGCCTCGCCGCCACCGCGGCGCAGTTCCTCGAACCACGGCTGACCAGGCCCACACCGCAACTCCTATCGGTCTACGGCAGCCTGCACCTCGTCTGCGCACTCGCCGCGGCCCGAGACGACGACCGCGCCTCCGCCGACACTCACATTGCCGAAGCCGACGCCGCAGCCACCCAGCTTGGTGCCGACGGCAACCACGTGTGGACCGCCTTCGGACCCACCAACGTGTCGATCCACAAGACGACCGTGGCCATGGAACTCGGCGACGTGCAGCGCGCCATCGCCATCGGTGCCCCACTCGACACGGCTGCCCTGCCGGTCGAGCGGCAGGTCCGCCACGCCATCGAGACCGCGCGAGCGCTGGCACGGTGGAACCGCATCGACGAAGCCCTCGGCGCGCTCTTGGATGCGGAGGTCATCGGGCCGGATCAAGTGCGCTACCACCGGCTCTCCCGCGACCTCGTCCGGGACATTCTCACCCGGCCCCGGCCGCCCCGACTGGCCGTCGAACTCAGCGAACGAATGGGCGTCCGGTCGGGAGGACCGCGCTGGTAGCCGTGATCAGATCAGTCGGCTCGTGTAGCCGGCTGCCACCAGGCGCTCGAAGGCAGCCCTTACCTCGTCCGGTATCTCCTGCGGGATCGCGAACCCGCGCTCCGCGTACACCTCGATCCGTTGCGTGTCCCCGACCAGCATGTCCACCACCCGCTGCGGGTCACCGATGCTGCGCACGTAGTCGTCCAGTTCCAGAGGATTCGACGCGCACACCACATCGACTTCCGGCCACATCAGCTTGCAGGTGGCGTACGTGCGGCGCTGCTGGTACGGACGCGACATGACCATGACCGAGCGCACCGTAATCTGCCGCTCGGCAAGGAGCGCACGCGAGTACTCCAGGTTCTCGGCAGTGTTCGTCGCCCGCGGCTCCACGAGAATCGACTCCGCCGGCACACCCTGCTCGATCGCGTACTCGCGGTAGTGCACCGCCTCTCCGCGGGGGAACCGTTCGACCGTCGTCGGCGCGTTCGCGCCGGTGAACACGATCCACGGGAACAGGCCCTCGTGAAACAGACGCGTCGCGATCACCGCGACTCCGAGGTCATGGCTGCCCAGCCCGATCCCCACATCACACAGGCGTAACTCGTGGTGCATGTCGTGGTAGCGCCACAGCGTCTCCACGTCCGCCCGAATTTCGTCCGGGATCAACCCCGCGCGTGCTGCCATGTGCCGGTTCATCAACAGCCCTCGGGCAGGGCCATCGCCGGAGTCTGATTCACGCCCTGTTCCCTCATGGCGTCAGCGTAGGGGCAACAAGGCGGCGGGATGCAGGCTGTAGCCATCGTCGTATCGCCACGTCTTTATCGGCACCCTGGCCGCCGCGCCCGGGACGGCGCCTGCAGCCGGCAAGAAGCCTTCGAAGCCGCCCCGGAGAATTTCAGACTCGGTTCAGGCCATGATCCGGTCAGGCCGCCCCTACACCGAGAGCAGTGCCTCCTCGTTGGCGGTGATGAACTCCTTCAGCGCAGCCGGCTTGAGATCCACGGCGGGCAGCTTGTCGATCGTCACCCGGTCCAGCTGATAGTCGCCACGCGAGGGATCAACGAACTCCTGCCCGGTACGGGCGTGCTCCTGCAGCTGGAGTAAGCGACAGGCGAAGAAGTGCTGGACCGAAACGCCATCGCCAGCGGGAGCGGTGAACAAGAACACCTGGGCGAACCGATCCGCGTCGGCACCAAGCTCCTCGTACAGCTCACGGCGCAACGCCGCCTCCAGGGAGACATCCTCCGACTCCAGACCGCCGCCCGGCGTTGTCCAGTACGGCGCCTGGCCGAGCTTGATCCGCTTGATCAGCACGAGGCGGTCGTCCTCATCGAGGAGAATGGCCCGCACCGACCTGCGCACGATCTGACGCACGACCTGCCCCTATCCGCCCGCGCGACCGACTCACCGACAGCAGTGTGAAGTTACCCGGCCGGCGATAGCGCGCACATGGGTCGCCGTCCGGGCGGACCCGCGTCCAACCGGAGCCAGCCCGGTCCAACGGCTCCAGAGCACCCACCGAGCGACCACCCACCACCGACGTACACGAAAAAGGCCCCGGCCCGGTGTGAACCACCAGGTCAGGGCCTTGCTCGTTGGTGCGCCGCCAGGGACTCGAACCCCGAACCCGCGGATTAAGAGGACACCCGCCGGGCCTAGGCCAACCGTCCTTACCTCGACGGCTGTCCCCTGCTGGGTTCGGCTCGTCGTGCTGTTCTGGCCCCAGGTTGGGGTCACGCAGGGGTCAGACGCAGGTCGCTCGTGACCCGGTTCGGCACGGCCTAACCCGGTTGAGGCATGGAAGTGCTCCGTTAGAGCCGGCACGCTACCGTTCGGGCGTGCCCTCCTCGGCTGTTCTCCGGAATCGGCGGAATGCTGTCGTCGCGTTCCTCAACAAGTTTCACGAGCTTCTAGCCCTGTGTGAGCCCCTTGATGCTTGGCCAAGCACGATGCCCGCCTGGCGGCCACGAGCTGGCCGCGGGGCTGACGTCGCCAAGTTGGCAGGTGAGCTTGAGCTCCTAACTGGATCCGCCGCGAAGGCAATCCAGAGCGTTGGGATGCTCGTTGAATATAAGCCCAGGGGGACCTTCCAGACACGGTCGGTAAACCCGGTCCTGGCTTGGTCAACGCTCCTGAGCGACCCAGTGATCACGGCGGAGTTGATCGATGGCCTCTGTAGACGAGCGATCGGAGTTCTTGAAGGTGAGGCAACTGAACGAGCGGATGAGGAGAAGTCTGTAGTTGGCCGTGTAGTCAGAGCGGTATCTGTGCCTCGTCGAATCCTGAACGCTGCCGCTGGCGCTCCCGCGGACGCTGCTGCCCATAAGTCAGCATTCGTGAGCGGGATCGTCGTAAGCGTGGTCGCCGGCTTGGTCGTCGCCTTCCTCGCGCACTACATGGGATGGGCCTAACCTGGATTGATCCCTCGTTTGTAGGCTCCGTGCGCCCCGTCCGCTCAGATCGGTCTATGTCCGCCACCGCAGGCAACCGTCCGCACGCTGCGGACCACGACTGTCCTCTCCGGGTCAGTTGCTGCAGGTGTTGCTGTCGACCGGCGGGGTCGGGCTACCTTTCGGCCTTCCCTGGGCCATCCAAGTGCTCTGTCACTTCAACGAGATCGCACTCATCCACCCACCGCGCCAAGAGGCTCAGGGCGGCGAGTCGCTCTAAGGCGCTTTGCTCGTCGAGCTCGCCGACGTTGTGCGCCGCAGTGTTGCGGATGGTCATCTGTACGCCGGGAGCGAAGAAGCGCAGTCCGGAATTCATCGTGCTGACATCTCGGTCGGCGAGATCACCGGGCCAGCGCAGCCGTGGCTTGCCCTGCTGGGGTTCTCTTTCGGAGAAGGTCTCCTGCCACAACGGTGTCTCGGCAATGTCGTTACGCCTGGTGCGCGTCTTGACCATCAGCACAACTGCTTCGGCAGATGCAGACACTGCCTCGCGGAAGTGCCCGTCACGCCACAGACGCGCGGCTGCTCCCCAAACTGTCGGGTGCATGGCCTCGGCACCCACACTCGGCGGTCGCTCCGCCTCGGCTTGCATGATCAAGCCGTCTAACCGGCCCAGCGCATAGTCACACATGCCGAGAACATCAGCCGCCTCCAGGAGCGGCTTCGGCCGGGTGATCGTCTCCCAGTTCCTAATCGGGTCTATCACGCCCGCGCCTTGCACAGTGATCGCGATACCGGTCAACGGAACCGCGCTGGCCGCTAGCCCAGCAGCCCGGGACACCTTGGCTCGCCGCCGTGCGATCTCCTCTGGATCCGCGTCATCGCGTGGAAACACTGCTGGCGCGATTCCGCGCGCCACCCCTCCCAGTCCCTCATTCAGTACGTGCAGCTCAAGGAAATGAGCCAGCGCATCACGAAACTCCGCGACCGCTCGCGCAACTGACCTCAGGTACTCAGGGTTCTTTCGGGCCTCCACAACTAGATCATCCCACCCCCTCGCGCTGGGGCAACCGGCAAGGCCCGCCATCCCGATGCTCACCTATGGATGTCAACCTGGCGACTCCTTGACCCCCAGGCAACCATCATGACGCTCCGACCTGCGACGACTGCCAGCTACGCTGGGCCAGACCGTCCGTCGGTGTCCACCTACGTCCAGCCTGGTGCTTCTCGATCGTCACCCAGCTAGCCACCCAGTGGCACGGTGGTTGGTTCGGTAGTCCTGGCGCAAGCCGGTGACCTCGTCGCCTTGCGGGTCATAGATGACCAAGCCATGCTGCCCGGCTAAGTGGCACACGGCGCGCACCTCCTCACTGCCTCGGGGTGAGTGGCTGATACTCACGCTCACGTGGTCAAATTGCGTCGGTACCCAATCCGCCCAACCGAAAACGGCGCCTGTCAGTGCCCAGGATGCCCCCAACGTGAAGGTGAGGGCGATGCTGCGGACGCGATGCCGTCTCGAATGACGAAGTATGGGATCCGCCCGGTAATCGCCAAGTTGCGCAGTGACTAAGACAACAAAGGGAAGCCCCGCAAGCGCAACAAGAATGGCCAGCAATCCCCAGCCACTGCTCTCAACAGGGTTTCTCAGACTCATGTCGAAAAGGCGAGTCATCGCCGGGGCGATATCGAGCACTTCCGCGCGAACGGCCAGAAACACGAGAGCTCCGAGAGTCGGCATGCCTAATGCGCAGGCCAGACCCCACCAGTTACGCTCCCTGACATACACTAGCGTCTTCGCCAGATAGAAAAGGGCGATTCCAAGTAGAACGACTGCCCCCACTGCTGCCGCCGCAGTTCCGACGAGTAAATACAATGCCGCCACGTATGCGATGTAACCGATGATCCCGGCACCGATAAGATATGGCATCCTGCCCCCAGCCCCTGGGCCACCGCTGCTCGTCTTGCTAGCTAGGCTTCAACCGTAATCGCATGGCAATCGATGGCCATCGGCACCATGGCGGAACCTAGCGTCCGATCGTCCGATCCCTGACATGCGCCCGCGCGGCCCGCGATAGTCTCGGCCCGGCTCAACTCTCCTCACAAAGATCCGGTTACTGAGCGGGGGTGGCTGCGGGGGCGACCTGCTCAACATGCGGTTCGAGACTCTCCGGGGACCCACCGGTGTTGCTCGGGTACTCGATGATGCCGCCGGCCGCTTCCAGGTTGGCAAATGGTTGCGAACGGGAAGCTGCGGAGCCACACAGGCTCACTATGCCATCCCGTCTGCCGTCGACCCGCCCTCCTGGGGAGCGGGCCGCCGCCCGGCCCGCCACGTCATCCATGAAGGAGCGGGGCCGGTCAAGGCTGGGGTTTTGACCTGCTGACGTTGATTTTTCCGGTTCCGGCAATGGGTTTCGGGCAGGCGTGTGTGCGGTGCCGGGGTCAACGGCTGGGCCGTAGGCCCACCCCGCAGGGGCTTGGCCTTGACGCCGGCGCCGTGCGCGCCATGCTCGTGATGCCGGAAGGCGTTGCGGGTGGTCGCGTCACCAGTTCCGACCGATGTCGGAGGGGCAGGCCGAGGGGTTCGGCTGCCGGTCATCCATTCGCCCTGCGGGTTCGGGGCATGGTGGTGTGCGACCGTGACCGGACGGGGTCAATCAAGCGGGCGGCCTCGCCGTCGGCCGACGGGGGTCAGACGTGGCACGGCCACGCGTCCGGTCACGTCCGAACCTGCTCACGCCGCCGCCTTGGCCGGTGCGAGGGCGCGGATGTGCCCGTCGCGCAGGCCGTAGTAGACGAGGGCGAGCAGCTTGCGGGCCACCGCGACGGTGGCGATGTTGCGTCCGCGTCGCTCCGCGATGCGGGCCCGGGTGGAGGTCAACCAGCCAGCGGTGTGCGGGACGCCGTGGGCGGCCTCGACCGCGGCCCACCGCACCAGCGTGGAGCCCTGCTTGGTGATCCGCCCCCGGTGCACGACGAGGTCGGACTCGCGGTGCCGCGGGGTCAGCCCGGCCCAGGAGGTCAGCTCCGCCGGGCCGGGGAACCGGGCGACCTCGCCGATCTCGGCGACGAACACCGCCGCCAGGATCGGGCCGACACCGGGGATGGCCTGGATCGCGGTGTAACCACGGTGCCCGGCGAGTCTGGCCCGGATCGGCCCGGCGACCGCGTCGATCTCGAAGTCGACCGCGTCGATCAGCCGGCACAGTGAGGACACCCGCCCTCGGTAGGCGCCGTCGAGCGGTGCGCGGGACAGCAGTTCCCGCCCACCCACGCCGAACAGATCCGATACCGGGATGTGCACTCCCTGTTTGGCCAGCACCGCGTGCACGGATGCCTTCAGCCCGCTGCGCCACGCGACCAGCTTGGCCCGATACCGCACCAGCTCCCGCAACTCGCGCACCGCCGGCGGGGCCGCATACGCCTCCGGCAGCCTGCCCATCCGCAGCAGATCGGCCAGGTCGGCGGCGTCACGGGCGTCGTTCTTCACCCGCCGGTACGCGAACCCTTTCACTCCCAACGGATGCGCCAAATGCACCCGGGCACCGGCCGCGGTCAGCACATCCACCGCCCAGTACCAGCCATACGTGGCCTCCAGGACCACCTCCGGATCCGGGCCGGCCTTGGCGATCTCCAACCCGAGCGCGACCGGGTCGTTGTCGATCCGCACCGTGTCGAGCTTCTCGCCGGTCTCGGTCATCCGCACGATCACCGAACGGCGCCGGTGCAGATCGATACCCACGATCTGCCGACCGTCGTACTCTGCCTGCATGAGGGGCCTCCTTCGTCGTGAGACGTGAGTACCCCGAGCATCCCGCCCGGGACCCACGAGGAGCGAGGCCCCGCTCCTTCATGCCATCAAGCGGACCCTGACGGCTCGTACGGACGCTGGCGGGTCGGGCGGTGGTCTGCTCGGCTCGCCCGGGTCGATGGCGGGCGGGATGGCCCTGCGCAACCACCCACGGACCGCAACGTGCGGATGGAGCCCCGGCCATCCTGGAGTCGTTGCGCCCCCGCCGGAGGCGCACTAGCCGCAACCCCGCGACCGCCGCCAGCTCGCCGACGCGGTCGGCGTGCCCTCTCCTACGCCGCGCGGTTACTGGGCCGCGCGGCCCGGCCGGCTGCCGGCCCACCCTGCCACGGCAACGATCATGTCGTTCTGCGGCGGCCCTCCGGGCTTCCCGCTCTTCGCGCCAGCCGCCGGGCATCAGGCGTGACGGCCGCAGAGCGACAGCGGCAGCGGCCGGCGCGCGCCCTGGCGGCGGCGCGTGCGGCCCGTTCAGGGCCGCCTTGACGCAACGTGAACGGTGAGGGCAACATCCGGCAGCGCAAGGATGGCCGATGGGAGGCCGCACTTGGGTCTACACCAGCGACGGCCGCGAGATCCGAAAGAGCGTCTACGGCACGTCGTGGGATGAGGTCCACGAGAGGCTGACGGCGCTCAAGGCCAAGACACAGGCTGGCGTCCGCGTCGCCGGTAGCATCCAGTCGGTCAGCGACTTCATGGCCTATTGGCTGCGGGACGTGGTGCAGGACCGCGTGCGGCCCAGCACCCTCCGCACCTACGAGTGGCTGTCGCGCTGCTATGTGGTGCCACTGCTTGGCAACCAGCGCTTGGGCAAGCTGCAACCGCCGACGGTGCGTAGCTTCCTCAACCGGGCCAAGGAGACGTGCCAGTGCTGTGCGCAGGGCAAGGATGCTGGGCGGTTGAGTGCGGGGCAGCCGGCTCGGTGTTGTGCCAGGCGTCCGCGCTCCTGCTGCCAGCAGATGCCGTCCGACGGCACCATCCGTCATCTCCACCGCATGATCCGCGCCGCGTTACAGGATGCGGTCATTGACGGGCTGATCCCGGACAACCCGGCCCGCAACCTGCGTCTGGCTCACCGGTACCGGCCACGCTTTACCCCGCTGACCGGCGCGGACGCGAAGCTGTTGTTGAAGGCCGCGAAGAGTGACCGGCTTTATGCGCTCTATGCAGTCGCCCTGGCGCTTGGCCTTCGACGCGGGGAAGCGCTGGGGCTCCGCTGGGAGGATATCGACCTGGTCGAGGGCGTCATATTCGTTCGGCAGACGCTGCAACGTCTCGGCGGCCAGCTCGTCTTCGGCCCGGTCAAGTCCGACGAGTCTGAGCGGGTCATCGCCCTACCTGCCCCGTGCCTGGCTGCGCTACGACAACACCGGGTGAGTCAGAACGCAGAGCGCCAGAGCGTAGGCAAGGACTGGAAGGACTCCGGGTTGGTCTTCACCACGGGCATCGGCACCCCGATCGAGCCGCGCAACCTGAACCGGCACTTCGTGCGGCTGCTGGATCATGCCGGGCTGCGCCGGATCAGGTTCCATGATCTACGCCACTCCTGCGCGACCCTTCTCTATGAGCAGGGCGTCCCCATCGAGAAGATCCAGGACATCCTCGGCCATAGCTCCCCGACCATCACCAAGCTGATCTACGTAGAGGTCACCCGGCAATCCCAGCGGTCGTCGGTCGACAAGCTCGGCTTTCTCTTCGACGCCTGACGTTGGGGTCAAGAGAAGGGGTCAGGCCCGGTCCAGAGGGACCGGGCCTGATGTGTTCCTGCTGGTGCGCCGCCAGGGACTCGAACCCCGAACCCGCGGATTAAGAGTCCGCTGCTCTGCCAGTTGAGCTAGCGGCGCTCGCTGGCAACGGAGAAGACACTAGCACGCCCTCCGACCCGGGTTCCAATCCGATCCCCGGCTCCCCTCTTCGGTCGAGCTTAAGGCGCGAATCGCAACAAAATGCCCACCGTCTGGCGGAGGGGACCGAGGTGGCGGCGTTCATGGGGCACGATGTGCGCCGAGACACGCGAGAGCAGGGGTGGGGATGGGCAGGTTCGCGCGGAGCGGGGCGATGGTGAGCGTCCTGGTCCTGACGGCGTCGCTGGCACTGACCGGGTGCGGCGACGACCAGAAGAAGCCGGCGTTCGTCAGTGGCAGCCAGCCGGCCAGCGTCTCGGCGGCCGAGGGGACGGCGAGCGCCGAGCCCTCGTCGCAGCCGGCCGCCGCGGCGCTCCAGGTGAGTCCGGCTGACGGGGCGGCCGGCCGGCCGGTCAGCACCGAGATCAGCGCCAAGATCCCGGGCGGCGGGAAGGTGTCGAAGGTCATGCTCACCGCCGCGAACGGTGCGACCGTCGAGGGCCGGATGCGCCGCGACGGCTCGTCGTGGGTGCCGTCCGCCGCGCTGAAGTACGCCACCCGGTACACCGCGACCGTCTCGGGGACGGGGACGGACGGCCAGACCCACGAGGGCACCAGCACCTTCACCACCATGGCCAAGCCGAAGTCGATGATCGGCTCGGGGCTGTACATGTTCGATGGCAAGACGTACGGCGTCGGCATGCCGGTGGTGGCCGAGTTCTCCCCGGGCATCCCGAAGAAGGACCGCGCGGCCGTGCAGAAGCGGATGTTCGTCCGCACCGACCCGCCGCAGCCGGGCGCGTGGCACTGGCTCTACAACGGCACCCAGGCGTACTACCGGGCGCCGGAGTACTGGAAGCCGGGCACCACCATCTCCGTACGGCTGGCCCTGGCCGGCATCCCGCTGAGCAACGGCCGCTACGGCAACGTCGACCGGACCGCGACCGCCAAGATCGGCCGCGCCTTCGAGATGAAGGTCGACAACGCCAGCAAGAAGATGAGCGTGTACGAGAACGGCGCGCTGATCCGCACCGTGCCGGTGAGCCTCGGCAAGAAGAGCACCCCCTCCTCCAGCGGCACCATGGTGGTGATGGAGAAGAAGGAGTCGACGGTCTTCGACACCCGGGACGAGGCGGACCCGGACAACCAGTACGTCACGAAGATCGACTTCGCCCAGCGGATCACCTGGGGTGGTGAGTACATCCACGCCGCCCCCTGGTCCGAGGGTGTGCAGGGCCGGGTGAACGTCTCGCACGGCTGCGTCAACGTCTCCATGGCGAACGGCAAGTGGCTCTTCGACCGGACCCTGGTGGGTGACCCGATCACCGTCCGGGGCACCCCACGCAAGCTGGTGCCGGGCAACGGCTGGACGGCGTGGAGCATGAGCTGGTCGGAGTTCGTCGCGGGCAGCGCCCTCCCGGTGCCGAAGGGCGGGGCGGGCCCGGCCTTCTGAGCGGGCAGCCGTTGCCCGGCGGGTCCGTCGGGCAACGGCCCGTGACGATGAAGGCGTGCGCCGACGCCGCCGGTGGAGACGAGCCTCACTCGCGAACCGGAGCAGCCTACCAAAATCGGTGCATCATGGTCGAGGTGTTCCGGTTCACTAGCGGGAACGGGTATCCGAATTCCTGCGTCAGTAGGGGACGATGGCACCCGGGGACCACGACTGTGAGGGAATCATGCGAGCTAGCCAGGACGAGCTGATCCGGCGCGGGGCCGCCGCCCGGCGCGGCGACCGACGCCGCGGGTTCGCGGCGGTGGTGCTCGCCGCCGCCATGGTGCTGACCTCCGCCTGCACCGGGGGCGGCGACGACGGCAAGCCGTCGAGCTGGCAGGGCGGCGGAGAGAGCAAGCCGAAGGCCGCGGCCACCATCACCGAGCCGCAGGCCGACGCCGCCGACGTGCCGGCCTCCACCGCCATCACCTTCACCACGAAGGACGCCCAGGAGACCAGCGTCGAGCTCACGGACTCGACCGGGAAGGCCGTCGAAGGCGAGCTCGCCGCGGACGGGAAGAGCTGGCTCCCCGACGGCGCCCTGGAGTACGGCGAGAAGTACACGGCGACGGTGACCGCGACCGGTGACGACGGCAAGCCGGCGACCGCGACCAGCACCTTCACCACCATGACCAAGCCCGGCAAGCAGATCCGGGTGAGCAGCTTCCTCGGCGACAACCAGGTGGTCGGCGTGGCGATGCCGCTGATCATCCGGTTCAGCCGGGCCATCCCGGAGGACTACCGGGACGACGTCCAGCGCCGGATGACGGTGACCACGAAGCCGGTCCAGGAGGGCGTCTGGCACTGGGTCAGCCCCACCGAGGTCCGCTACCGGCCGAAGAAGTTCTGGCAGGCCAACACCACGGTGTCGTACCGCGTGCAGGCGGGTGGGCTGCCCCTGGGCGACGGCTGGTACGGCCGCTCGGACCTCGCCGTGGACGTCAAGATCGGCCCGTCGTTCGTGATGACCGTCGACAACCGCACCAAGCGGATGACGGTCACCAAGGGCGGCAAGGTGATCAAGACGATCCTGGTCAGCCTCGGCAAGAAGACCACCCCGTCGTCCAGCGGCACCATGGTGGTGATCGAGAAGCTCCGCAAGACGGTCTTCGACACCATGGAGGAGCTGGGCCCCGAGGAGGGTTACCGCACGAAGATCGACTACGCCCAGCGGCTGACCTGGGGCGGTGAGTTCATCCACGCGGCGCCCTGGTCCGAGGGGCAGCAGGGCTCGGTGAACGTCTCGCACGGCTGCGTGAACGTCTCGATGGCCGACGGCGCCTGGCTCTTCGCCAACACCCGGATGGGCGACCCGATCACGGTCAAGGGCACCGAGCGGAAGCTCCAGAACGGCAACGGCTGGACCGACTGGAACCTGAGCTGGGACGAATACGTCAAGGGCAGCGCCCTGCCGTACGAGCCGCCGGCGCAGCCGGGCGACGAGGCCAGCGCCGCGCCCGGCGCGGGAGACGACCCGAGCGCCGAGCCGACGCCCTGACCGAGCACCCCTGATCGCGCACGCCCGCACCGGGCACCGAGCAACCGGAGCCCCCTCCCCCGCCGGAGGGGGCTTCGCCGTTTCCGGACACGGGGCACAGAGGCCGCAGAACGACGGAAGCCCCCTCCCGAGGGAGGGGGCTTCCGGATCCGGGTGACTGATGGGAATTGAACCCACGACAACCGGGACCACAACCCGGTGCTCTGCCAACTGAGCTACAGCCACCATGCGCTCCGCACCGGTCGACCCGGGCGGGGTGCGGACTAATAATAGCCACACCTCGTCCGGCCGCGTCCACCGGGTTCCGGCTCCTCCGCCGGAACCGCCCGGCCGCCCGGTCATGGCGCCGGCCCGGCGGTGGGAGTGCCGGTCAGAGCTGGGCGGCGATGGCCTTGGCGCTGTCCACGTCCGGCCCCGGCAGCGGTACGAAGATCGTCCGCCGGTAGTACTCCAGCTCGCGGATGCTCTCCCGGATGTCGGCGAGGGCCCGGTGGGCCAGCCCCTTCTGCGGCTGCCCGAAGTACACCCGTGGGTACCAGCGCCGGCAGAGTTCCTTGATCGAGGAGACGTCGATCATGCGGTAGTGCAGGTGGGCGTCGAGGCGCGGCATGTCCCGGGCGATGAAGCCCCGGTCGGTGGCGATCGAGTTGCCGCAGAGCGGCGCGTTGCGCGGATCCTTCACGTGCGTGGTGACGTAGTCGAGCACCATGTCCTGGGCCTCGGCCAGGGTGACCGTCGAGCGCCGGACCTCCTCGGTCAGCCCGGACTTGCCGTGCATGGTGCGGACGATCTCCGGCATCCCCTCCAGCGCCGCCTCGTCGGCGTGGATGACCACGTCGACACCCTCACCCAGCACGTTGAGATCGGGGTCGGTGACGAGCGCGGCGACCTCGATCAGCGCATCGCGCGCGAGGTCCAACCCGGTCATCTCACAGTCGATCCAGACGAGAAGATCAGCCACCGGACCAGACTACGCGCAGCCCACCTGCCCGCGCCTCGGCACCGTCGCCGGAGCGGACCGTTAGGGTTTCTCCGTGCCAGCCGAACCCGTCGCACCGCCCGCCGTCACCGATGACGACCCGGGCGGTCGTACGGTCCGCCGGCTCGTCACGGTGGTCGCGCTCGCGGCGGTGCTGCCGGCGCTGTACCTGCCGGGGCTGGTGCACGACTTCTTCGACCTGAAGATCTACATGCGGGCGATGGACTGGTGGGCGGGGGGCCATCCGCTCTACGACTACGTACAGCCGGACCGGGTGCAGGGCGCGCTCTACTTCACCTACCCGCCGTTGAGCGCGTTGCTGCTGCGGCCGTTCGCGCTGCTGCCGCTCGGCGCCACGGTGGCGATCTTCACGATCCTCACCGGGATCGGTGTGGTGGTGACGACGCGCTGGTTGGTGCTGCCGGTCGTCGAGCGGCACCACCTGCCGCGGCTGTTCGGCCTCACGGTCGCCGTCCTGCTGGCCTTCGCCGTGGAGAGCACCCGGGAGACGATCACCTTCGGGCAGATCAACATGCTGCTGGTGGTGCTGATCCTGGCCGACCTGCTGTTCGCCGTACCGCAGGAGCGGCGCTGGGCCGGTGTGGGCGTGGGGCTGGCGACGGCGCTCAAGCTCTACCCGGGCATCTTCATCCTCTACCTGCTGGTCACCCGGCGCTGGTGGGCGGCGGCGGTGGCCGCGGCGACGGCGGCGCTGGCCACCCTGCTGGCGGCGACGGTCGCGCCGGCCGACTCGTGGCGGTTCTGGACCCAGGAGCTCTGGGCGACCGACCGGGTGGGGCGCACCGACTACACCGGCAACCAGTCGCTGTTCGGCCTGCTGAGCCGGATCACCGCGCCGGAGAAGCCGAGTCAGCTCCCGTGGCTGCTGCTGGTCGTGGTGGTCACCGGGTTCGGGCTGTGGCGGGCCGCCCGGGCCGCCCGGGCCGGCGACGCGCTCGCCGGCCTCACCCTGACCGGGCTGGTCGGCGGGCTGGTCAGCCCGATCACCTGGACCCACCACCTGTACTGGTTCATCCCGGCGGTGGTGGTGCTGGTCGACGCCGCGTTGGACACCGACCGGGGCGCGGCCGAGGGGGTTCGCCAGCGCTGGTGGCTGCTCACCCTCGCGGTCGGCACCGCGTTCGTGATCATCTACGGGGTGGTGTCCTTCCAGGACTGGGGCGTCGCCCCGGCGCGGACCGACAACCCCGGCGAGTTCGTCGCCCGGAACGCGTACGTGCTGCTCAGCCTGCTGTTGTTGGCGGTGCTGCCGACGCGGCTCCGGTGTCGGTCCGCCGAGCCGCCGGCTACATCCTGAAACTTGCACCAAATGGACAGACGTCGCGAGCGGCTGTGATCGGCGCTAATCTAGTCACAACTACCTCAAGTTTCTCCCAGGTAGCACCGATCCCCCGGTGACGGTGGCCCTCCGCGTCGGCAGCGCGGAGGGCACCCGTCGTTCCGGCGGCCGTCAGCCGTCGGCGGGGTCGTCCGGCGACGCCGGCCGGGCCGGGCCGTCCACCGGGACCGGACGGGCCGTCTGCTCGGGGGGCCCGGGCGGCCAGGACCAGGTCGTCGTCATCCCCGGACTCGACGGCAGGTCGGCGGGGGTCTCCGGCCGGCGGCTGGGGACCGGGCCGATCGCGGCCCGGGAGCGCCCGGCGTGGGCCGAGCCGACCGAGACGAGTTGCCGGTCGGCCAACGGCGGCCGCCCCTCGGCGGTCTTCTGCGGGCCGAGGCCGCTGAGCGAGGTCACGCCGAGCCGACCGGCGAGCACCGGGACCTGGTCCGGCTCGACGACGAAGACCACCTCGCGCGGGCGGACCGGGCGCAGTAACAGGGCCACGGCCAGCACCACCAGCAGGATCCCGCCGGCGAGTAGCCCCCACGCCGCGGCCGGGAACCATTCCGCGCGCAGCTCGGCGCGCAGGTCCAGGGCGAGGTCGGCTGCGCCGTCGGGACGCATCACCACCAGGCTCAGCGACCTGTTCGACAGCTCACCGGGGGTCCACTCCAGCGCGCCGACTCCCTCGCGTACCCAGAAGTCCTGGCCGAGCGGGACGGTGGCGACGGCGGCCGGCCGGCCGGGCCGGCCGGGTCGAGCCGGACCGGGAGCGGGCCCCGGGCCAGCGCGACCCGGCCGGACGGTGGCGTGCGGGACGGGGTCGAGCCAGCGCCGCACCTGGTCGCTGGGGGCCAGGCCGAGGAAGGCCGGGCCGTCGGCGGTCCGGGCGGTCAGCCGGAGCCGGGTCTGCCCGGTCCGGGCGAACGGGGCCTCGGCGCGCAGGAGAGTGTCCACGTCGGTGACCACGATCGCCCGGCCCGGGGTGCGGACCGTCTCGAAGCGGGCGCCGAAGCCGCCGTCGGGGTCGGCGTGCCGGGCGACGGTCCACAGGCCGCCGCCGGCGAGGAGCGCCGGAATCCCCATGGTCAACAGCAGTATTCCGGCGATCGTTCGCACGAACCGCATTCGCGTCGTCCCCCTCGGTAGCCAACTACCCGGCCGACCTTACCGATGTGAACCGCACAATCGCCGGATATCCACGGCAAGGACCCAACGGACCGCAGAAAGGTCGGTGGCCCGCCGGAAGATCCGACGGGCCACCGACAAAGACGCAGTTCAGGGCTTCGGCGTGGGCTCCCGCCGGGTCCGCAGGAAGGCCAGGCCACCCAGGACGAGGCCGGCCAGTCCGGCCACCAGCCCGGCGATGCCGAACGCGGTGCCGGCGCCGTCGGAGTCGTCGTCGGAGTCGTCGTCACCGGCCGGGGCGGCGCCCGCGCTTCCGCTCGGCGCGGCGGACGGCGAGGCGGCGGTCAGGGTGAGCACCGGGGCCGGGTTCTCCGGCTCCTCCCCACCCGGCGTCGGCTCCTCGATCCAGCGGGCGATGTTGCCGTCCGAGTAGGTCTGGAGCACCTTGAACACCATCCGGTCGACCTGCGGCAGCGGTCCCATCGAGACCGGGAACTCCTGGAACTCGCCCGGCTTCACGCCGGCGGTCGCGGCCGCCGTCCAGGTCAGCTTGGACACCGCCTCGGTGAGCTGGCTGCCGTGCACGTCGACCGGCGGGTCGACCTTGCGCTTCTCCACCGCCACCGTCCAGCCCGGCACCGGCATGGTGGACACCGAGCCGACCGGGGCGTTCTCCGGCAGCACCACCTCGACCTTCGTGGTCGAGGCGGTGTCGCTCTCGTTCGGCACCCGGAACGCGAACCGGCCGTAGCCGCCCTGGGTCGCCTCCTTCGGGTTGACCGTGACGTGCGCCGAGGCGGGACCGGCGAGGCCGAGCACGGCGGTGGCGACGGCGGTGAGCGCGAGCGCGACGGCGGTTACGGGACGCCGGAGACGGATCATGTGTCTGAGAGCCTTCCGTTACTTGATCGGCACGGTGGCGGTCACCGTGGCCTGGTCGATGTCGGTCGTGCGGACGGTGACGCGGAGCTGCCACTCACCCGCGGCCGGGAGGTTGATCTCCCCGGTCGCGTGGTTGTCGGTCAGCGGCAGCAGCGGGATCTCGATCGGCTCGATCCCCGCCGACGGCAGGGCGGCGGTCGCCTTCCACTCCTGCACCGGCTGCGGCCGGTTGTCCTTGGTGTACGCGTAGAAATGCACGGAGTTGTTGCCCCGCTCGGCCGGGTCCAGCTCCACCTGCACGGAGGCGACCGGGCTGGACAGGGTGGTGGAGAAGTAGCCGGTGGTCGTACCGGCCACGTCGGTGGCGGCGGTCCGGGCCGGGGTGGTCTGCACCAGCGTCGCCGAGACACCGAGCACCACCGCCGTGATCGCCAGCTCGACCCAGATGGCCCGGCGCACCCGCCCCGGACGCTGCGCCGCGGTCCGCCCCCGCACCAGTGTCCGGGAGTACGCCGCCACCCCGATCACCAGCGCGAACAGCACGATCTTGGCGAGCAGCAGCTGCCCGTACGTGGTGTCCACCAGGGCCTTCGGGGTGGCCACCTCGATCAGCCCCTGCACGGTGCCGGCGAGCAGCAGCGCCGCCACGGCGAGGGCCGCCCAGCGGGACCAGATCGGCAGGATCGCCCCCAGCTCGCGCTCGTCGGCTCGGCGCAGCAGGAACACCGCGAGCATCACCAGGCCGCCCAGCCAGACCGCCATGCTGCCCAGGTGCACCGCGTCCACCACCACGGAGACGGCCGGTGCGGGCGAGGCGGCCGGGTGCCCGGCCAGCGGCCAGGTGAACAGCGCGGCCCCGCCGAGGACGGCCAGGATGATGCCGTCGGTCCGGCCGATCGGCCCGGCGAAGAGCGGCCGGAGCAGGAACGCCGCCGCGGCGAGCAGCCCCAGCCGGACCAGGTGGGCCGTGCCGAACGCGCTGCCCACCACGTCGCTGAACCCCGAACCGGTCACGTCGGACAGCCCGCCGCCGGCCGTGTACGGCACCTGCAACCACAGGTCGGCCAGGGTGGCCACGACCAGCAGGCCCAGCCCCGCCCAGGCCAGCCGGACCGGTCCGCGTCGGGGCAGCCGGCGCGGCCAGAGCGCGGCGAGCACCAGCGCCGGGCCGACCAGCAGCAGCAGTCCGGCGTAGCCGAGGTACTTCGCCACCTTCACGGCGTTCCCCACCACCGGGTCGGCGCGGTTGTCCGAGCCGGTGTCGACCGGCGGCGGCGACGGCGCGCCCACCGAGTAGGTGAACGCGCCGGAGACCGGGTGGCTGTCGGCGGAGATCACCCGGTAGCTCACCAGGTAGGTGCCGCGCACGCCGGAGGGGTCGACCGGGATCGTCACCACCGCACCGGAGAAGGACGGTTCACCCCGGTCGGCCCGGGAGCCGTCGGGCGCGATGACCCGGACCTTGCCGGGCACCTTGCGGACCCCCTCGCTGAAGGTCAGCACCACCTCGGCGGGCCCGCTCGGCACCACCGCCGAGGCCGCCGGGCTGCTGCTGACCAGCACGGCGTGGGCGCTCGCCGGGCTTGCCGGGGCGAGCAGCAGGGCGACGAGGGCGACCAGCAGACCGGTGGCGGCGCCCAGCCGGGCGGCCCATCGACGGTCGGCGACGGCCACGGGCCGGCGGCGTACGGCAGGAATCATGACCATCATGCTCGCCGACCGGGCCCGTTCGCGGCGACCCGGCCTCACCCGCGCCCCGGCGCGAGCGCGGTCGGCAGCCGGCGCGGCGGCTCCCCGCTGACCCGGCCCAACGCCCAGAGCAGGCCCGCCTGCACCACGGCGGCCAGGTGCCCCAGCTCGTGCACCAGCGCGGTGCTCGACCGGGCGACGTCCACCGCGCTGGTGCCGGCCAGGCAGACCGCCAGCACCAGCGCCACCGGCAGGAACGCCCGGGCCCGCTCCGGCCGCCAGGCGGCCAGCGCGAACCCGACCGCGAGGGCCGCGTCGAAGGAGGCCATCTCGCGGCTGGTGTGCGGATCGGCCTCGACCCCGAAGCCGGCCAGCAGGATCGGCAGCGCGATGGCGAGCTGCGCCACCGCGGCCACCGCCACGGCCACCCGCAGCACCTGGCGCCGGGCCCGCAC
>NZ_JAEVHJ010000030.1:0-36515 GCF_016802855.1 Micromonospora sp. ATA51
CGAGGGCGATGACGGGGATCGCGAGGAGGTCGTCCAGGAGGGCGGCGACCAGATAGGCGACGCCCAGCATCCCGATGACGTGTGTTGTCTTCGTCGGCGTAGGAGAGCGCACGCCGGCCGCGTCGGCGCCCTGGCGGCGGTCGCGGGGTTGCGGCTACTGCGCCTCCGGCGGGGGCGCTCCGGCTCCAGGATGGGGTCACGTCCGCGCTGGTGGTGTAGGAGACGGCCATCGCGGGATCGGTTCTGATGTTGTGCGGCGATCGGGGTGGGGTCGCCCAGGTCGCTGTCGTGTTGGTTGGGGTGGGCAGGGATGAGGCGGGCTTTGTTGAGCAGTTCCAGGCCCATGTAGCGGCGGCCTTCGGTCCATTCGTCGGTCTGCTCGGCCAGGACAGCGCCGACGAGGCGGATGATCGCCGCCCGGTTGGGGAAGATGCCGACGACGTCAGTGCGTCGGCGGATCTCCTGGTTCAGCCGCTCTTGTGGGTTGTTGGACCAGATCTGGCGCCAGATCTCCCGCGGGAAGCCGGTGAAGGCGAGCAGGTCGTCGCGGGCTGCGTCGAGGTGCTGGGCTGCGGTCGGGAATTTCTCTTCGATCGTGGCCAGGACTCGCTGGAACTGGGCGTGGACGGCATCCGCGTCGGGCTGGTCGAAGATCGTCCGGACGATGTCACGGCACGGTGGATCCACTCGTCGTAGGACAAGTTCGCGATCGTCGTCGGTTCTATCTGCCATCACTCTTGGTTGGCCCGCGCCGTGGTGCGGCCATCCCCGCCGGCGCACCTCCTGCGGGTGAAGTGTCGGGAAAGGAGTACGACCGAAATAGCCACGCATTAGCGTCAGCGCCGATGGCAGTAGCGCGCGGCGCACCGGCGACCACATCGATGGAGTACCCGGCGTGTCGTGCATCGAAACGGGAGTCGACTTTCGATGGTAAAGAAGTTCATCAAAGAGGCGGTGTCGCGCAGCGCGGAGTCGGATGACGATCGACGGAAGCTCGCGTCGATGACGGACCCGACGAACCCCGCCGCGCAATCGCCGGACGGCTCGGGGCCGAGTGACGCGACGATCCTGAACTTCGCCCTCAACCTCGAATACCTCGAAGCCGAGTTCTACCTTCGCGCGACGACCGGGCAGGGACTGCCCGACGAGATGACCACCGGTACCGGCACCCGGGGTGAGGTGACCGGTGGGGGCATGGTCAACTTCAGCAACTCGGTAGTGCGCAAGTTCGCACGGGAGATCGCGTCGGACGAGCGGCAGCATGTGGCCTTCCTGCGGTCCGCCCTCGGGGAGCATGCCGTTTCCCGTCCGGCGATCTCTCTTGACACGAGCTTCACCGCAGCGGCCATCGCGGCCGGGCTCATCAAGTCGGGCGAGATGTTCGACCCGTACGCCAACGATCTCAACTTCCTGTTCGCCGCGTTTCTGTTCGAGGACGTCGGCGTCTCCGCTTTCAAAGGAGCGGCACCGCTGCTGTCCAACAAGACATACCTGGACGCTGCCGCGGGTCTGCTCGCCACGGAGGCGTACCACGCCGGGATCGTCCGCTCCGCGCTCTACAACGAAGGCATGATCGACGACGCCGTCTTCGCGGGCGTGCAGAAGCTCTCCGACGCCCGCAACAGTCTCGACGGACCGGTCGACGACGACCAGGGTATCGGCAGCAACACCGAGGCGAACCTCATTCCCACCGACGCCAACGGCATCGCCTACGGTCGCTCCGCCCAGTCGGTCCTGAATATCGTGTACCTCAACGCGAGTCCGGCGAACTCCGGCGGCTTCTATCCCTCCGGCGTCAACGGCGACATCGCGATGAGCGGCGGGTCTGCCGCCTAATCACGGCCATCGCCGCGGTCCCGGCGCACTGCGGTGCGTGTTCCCGGGCCGGTACCGGACGGCCCTGCGCCCGGCACACAGCCAGCGCCACGACTCCACCCCAAGCGGCACCGGATCGCCTCCTTCGCCCCAAAGGGCAACGACCCGACAGGAAGCACATGATGCACCTCGAACTCGACCCGATCCACGGACGACGGGTTCGACGCGTTGCGGGGCAGGTTCGGCAACATGTTCGAGATGGGCATCGTCGATCCGCTGCGGGTGGCCCGGTCGGCGCTGCAGAACGGCGCCTCGGTCGCCGGCCTGCTGCTGACCACGAACACGCTGGTCGCCGAGGAGCAGACGCCGTGGGGTGGCAGCCCGGCGCTGATGACCCAGTTCGGGCCGCTCGACCAGGGCCTGCACCAGCCGTCGCCGGACTCCAGCACGCCGCAGCCGCTCCGGCTCGGTCCGTCGGTCGGGTGAGCCATGGGCCCCGTACTCGGTGACGGCCGGCCACCGGCCGTCGCCGAGCCCGCCGCACCCGTCGCCGAGCTGAGCGCCCTGCAGCTGCTCCTCTCCCGGGGGCGGCTGCGCGGCGTGCTGGCGCTGCTCGGTCCGGCGTTCGTCGCCGCCGTCGCCTACATCGACCCGGGCAACTTCGCCACCAACTTCACCGCCGGCGCAAGGTTCGGCTACACCCTGGCCTGGGTGATCGTGGTCGCCAACCTGATGGCCATGCTGGTGCAGTACCTGTCGGCCAAGGCCGGCGTGGCGACCGGGCGGGACCTGCCGGAGCTCTGCCGCGAGCACCTGCCGCGGCCGGTGTCCCGCGGCCTGTGGGTCCAGGCGGAGGTCATCGCGATGGCGACCGACCTGGCCGAGTTCGTGGGCGCCGCGGTCGGGCTGAACCTGCTGTTCCACGTGCCGCTGTTCCCGGCCGGGTTGATCACCGCGGTCGTGGCGTTCGGGATCCTCGCCCTGGAGCAGCGCGGTTACCGCCGCTTCGAGCTTGCCATCGTCGGGCTGCTCTGCATTGTGTTCCTCGGCTTCCTCTACGACCTGGCCGTGGTCGGCGCCGACCCGGTCGGCGTGGCCGGCGGGATGGTTCCCGGGCTCGCCGGCAACGACAGCCTCCTGGTCGTGGCCGGCATCATCGGAGCGACGGTGATGCCGCACGTGGTGTACCTGCACTCGGCGTTGACGAAGGCGCGGGTGGCCTGCCGCGACGACGCCGAACGCCACGAACTGCTGCGCTTCCAGCGGCTCGACGTGGTGATCGGGCTCGGCGCGGCCGGCGTGATCAACCTGTCGATGCTGGTGATCGCGGCCTCGATGTTCAACCGCACCGGGCACGCCGACGTCGACTCGATCGAGGCCGCCCACGCCGGGCTCGGCCAGCTGGTCGGCGGCGGCGCGGCACTCGCGTTCGCCGCGGCGCTGCTCGCCTCGGGGCTGTCGTCGTCGAGCGTGGGCACGTACGCCGGCCAGGTAGTCATGCAGGGCTTCATCCGCCGACGCATCCCGCTGTTCGTGCGGCGCGGCCTGACGATGCTCCCGGCGCTGCTGGTGCTCGGGCTGGGCCTGCCGGCCACGGACAGCCTGGTGATCTCCCAGGTGGTGCTGTCCTTCGGCATCCCCTTCGCGTTGGTGCCGTTGCTGCTGCTCACCCGGCGTGCGGACATCATGGGTTCGTTCGTCAACAACCGGGTCACCACCGCGATCGCGGGCGGCATCGCCGCAGTGATCATCGTGTTGAACGTGTACCTGCTGTACGTCACGTTCCTCGGCTGATCCGGGTCACAGCGCCACCATTCCGCGAGGCCGACCGGGGTGACCGCCACGCTGACGAGCAGGAGCATGGCCACCTGGGTGTGCCACCACTGGATGCACAGCCGGACGCAGTGCCACGTGATATGCGTCACCGCTGGCCGCCGGCGCCGCCACCGCCGTGGTACTGGCCGTAATCGCCGGCTCCGACGCGTGGCACGCCCGCGGCCGAGAACCCGAGCCACCCGCCCCGCCCATCTGACCCACCATGCAATCCAGGCCCATCGCGAGTTGGGCCCGGTGTACCGGGACCCGGATGCCGAGTTGCTCACGCCATGTTGCTGGCCCTTGCCGTCTCGGATCCGGGGGACCAGGTGGGGACCACATGGCATGCGCGATGCCGAACAGACCGCTCGCCGCTGAGCGTCGATCGGAGGTACAACGTGGCTGTGAGCTGGTGGATCTCCTACCCCAACGTCCTGGGGGTCAAGGGGTCGTCGGTTCGAATCCGGCCGTCCCGACGCAGGTCAGAGGCCATCCGGGATTCTCCGGGTGGCCCTTTCTGATCTTGTACGGCAGCGAAGTACAGCAATGGTTCATTGATCCAGGCTCTCGGCCGATTTCCCGCAGGGCTTGGCGGGTAGCCTTGGACGAGACCTGGCTGTAGATCTCCATCGTGATCGAAAAGCTCGCGTGTCTCAGGATCGCTATCGCGATCCGGGGATGGACGTCCAGGTCGACCACCGGTGACCTGGTTCGGCGGCCTCGCCCTCACCGGCGAGGACGACGGCACCACCACACTTCGCGCTGCCGTGAGGCACCAGGCCGAGCTGCACGGCCTGCTCACCAAGGTCCGCGACCTCGGCGTTACCCTCATCTCCCTCACTTCCATCGACGCCGCGCGCGACCCCGATTCCCAGGAACAGCAACACCAATGGACCGCCCGGGTCCAGGCGACGGGGCTGACCCACGCCCCGATCACCTACTCCGGCGCGACCGCCACCATCCCGCCTCGACCAGGAGTGAATCCCATGGCTACCATCACTGCCGCCGCACCCGCTATCCATCCCGATCTGTCGCTGACCCGCCTGCACCTGATGCGCGCCGGCTACCTCCTGATGGGTGTCGGACTCGCCCTGGTGAAGTGGCCGCTCCTGCCCGACGTCGCCACCCTGCCGCTCTACGAGGGCGTGACGCTCTGCATGTTGACCGCCATGTCCCTCTTGGCGTTCCTCGGCCTGCGCTACCCGGTCAAGCTGCTTCCCGTGCTGCTCTTCGAGTCGCTCTGGAAGCTCTTCTGGCTCGCACTGGTCGCCCTCCCCCAAGCCATCACCGGTGACCTCGACGCGGCCACGACCGAGACCGTGGTCAGTTGCTCCCTGGTTGTCGTCATCCTCGCCGTCACCCCGTGGCGGTACGTGTGGCGGAACTACGTATACGCCACCGGAACCCGGTGGCGGTGACCAGCCCGATGTCCCTGAACTTTCCGCTCGCAAGCATCGCTTAGCCTCGGGACGCTTGCGAGGCGACCTGGGCAAACGTGCCGTGAGCATGCCGCTGGGCCGCCGGACTACTGGGGATCAAGGGCTCGTCGGTTCGAATCTGGCCGTCCCGACCCAGGTCAGAGGCCATTCGGGATCTTCCGGATGGCCTTTCTGGTCTTGTACAGCAGCGAAGTACAGGAACCCTCATTGATCGAGGCTCTCGCCGAGCTTCCTGTGTCGTGCCAGGCGTCGCCGGCTTTCTCCTTTGCGGTCTCCTGTTGCCTGTGGCGGTGCCGCAGTGCGGTGACGCAGATGGTCGGCAGCGGGAGGGGGGCGTCGGACTCCTCCGTCTTGGTGGCCCGGTGCAGCAGCCGGCCGCGTACCCGCTGGAGCTGCTTGTCGATGACGAGGTTGATGTCGTGGTGGTCGCGGCAGCCCTCGCAGAATGGTTCGCCATGCGTGGTGCACGGCTTGTCCCAGCCCTTTCCCTGAGCGCAGCACTGGCACGTCTTCGCGACCTTGTTGAGCCAGGTCTGCACCTCCCGTCCCGCTATCTGGTGGATGTCCTGATCCATGCCTACCGGGTGCTCGGGTTTGAGCAGGCCGTGACCGGGGACGCGGTGTTCGGTCAGTTGGTGCTGGCCCTGCCGAGGTTCGCGAAGGAATCGTGGCGGCAGCACCTCGCCGTGGCCTGCGCCGCGCACGCCTTGAGGCGCTCGTGCCGCCTGGTTCCCGACCAGCACGGCGTGTCCTCACCGACCACGCTCCAGGTGCGGGTCGGGCCGTTCATGGCATCGCACCCCCTCGTGAACCGCGGTCAGAATGTGGCGATCGGGTTGACCGGGCTGCCGGACGTACCGGCGAAGCGGACCGGCGCGACTGCGAGGTGGAAGTCCCACTGGCCGAGCTCGGCAGCCGTTGTCGCGCACACCTCCAGGTCGCAGTTGTCGAGCAGCCACAGACCCATCGCGACAAGACTCACGGCGTGAACCGGCATCAACACGTCTTCGTACCCCGACGGTTGAACGTCCTGGGGGGTGTCAGCGCCGATCAGCGCGACGTCGCGTTCATGTAGCCACGGCAGGCAGGACGCGTGCCAGCCGGCCTGCGTGAAACCGCTGGCCTCACCGGCCTCGTGCCGGACGCGGCCATAGCCGGTCCGCAGGAGTACCGCATCGCCGGATCGCACCCGTACACCCTGGCGACGCTCGGCCTCCTCGAGATCGTCGGGAAACACACCCTGCCCCGGTTCCAACCACGGCACATCCCGGGCCCTCGCAATGTCCAGCAGGACACCACGCGTGATGATCCCGTTCGCCGCCGCCGTGACGGCCGCCCACGCCGATCCCGTTGCGGCGTCGACCAACGAGTGCGACCGCCCGTTGTACATCGTGCCGTCCCAGAAGATGTGGCACGGCGAGTCGACGTGGGTGAGGGTGTTGCCGTGGAACGTGATGCCGAGCCGCTCGGACGAAAAGCCCCAGCGCCGGTCGGCGTGGAAGCCGGGCACCGGCATGTTGTCGGCACCCGGCATGTCGGCGGCGCACGGGCACGTCGTCGTCGACCGCTCCATGTCTTCCGGTACGGCAACCTCCCATGCGCAGGACACGCTCCTGCCGTGGCGCACGGCCCGCGCCGCCGCCAGCCGGACGTCGTCGGTGATGTGGTTCAGAGTTCCGAGCTCGTCTTCGTCGCCCCACCGTCCCCAGTTCGACAGCGTGTTGAAGTACCCGAGCACGTCGTCCTGTGTCGGCATCGGTCGCCCTGCCGTCATCCCAGCATCGACTCCTCCGGTCACGCGGTTCGAGGCACCGCAGGTAGGGTATCCCGCCGCTTGATCGAAGACCGTAATGACTGGTCGATCAGACGACTCGTCCGCACCGCCGGCTGCTACCGCGTCATCGAAATTCAGGCCGGCAATCACACCATCACCGCCACCGACCTACTACCCGACGACCTCCGCACCGCCGGCGCCGCGATCACCCAAGGTGCGCACTAATTTGAGCCAAGTCGGGCAATGCCGCGCGCACCAGCATCTCGTGCAGCCGGTCGAATGCCACGTCTCGATCGGCACCGGTGCCGGAGAGAGCCTGCACCCATCCGGCTGAATCCTCGTCCAGGCCGACCACCTCGGCCCCAGGCCGGGGGTGTCAGGCCGTCGCCCGCTTCGGGAGCTTCCACCCGGGGCGGGGGAAGTGGCAGGTGTAACCGTTGGGGTAGGTCTGCAGGTAGTTCTGGTGCTCGGGCTCAGCCTCCCAGAAGTCGCCTGCCGGGGTGACCTCGGTGACGACCTTACCGGGCCACAGGCCCGAGGCGTCGACGTCGGCGATCGTGTCCTCGGCGACCCGCTTCTGCTCGTCGCTGGTGTAGAAGATCGCCGAGCGGTAGCTGGTGCCGATGTCGTTGCCCTGGCGGTTCTTCGTCGAGGGGTCATGGATCTGGAAGAAGAACTCGAGCAGCGCGGGGAAGTCGGTCTTCTCGGTGTCGTAGACGACCTCGATGGACTCCGCGTGGGTGCCGTGGTTGCGGTAGGTGGCGTTCGGGACGTCGCCGCCGCTGTAGCCGACCCGCGTGGACACGACGCCGGGCTGGTGGCGGAACAGCAGCGCGGTAGCATTGCGCGAGATACTTAACGTACAGGGTGCCCTGGTCGGACGGCTTTGCATACTTCTTGCATTCGGCAAGGAATTCCTGACCATGGAGGTCCTCGCCAAGAAGCACTCCGCCAAGGTCAAAGGAAAATGTCGACCCACCATGCCATTTGAACGTCAGCTTCGGCACAGCGACGGGATGAGGATTTACCCACTGGACGCTTACGCGGGTCGTCGACTCAAGCCATAGCTTCGCGCGTCGGGCGCCCTCGGCCCCCTTAACTTGAGTCTCTTCCCAGACACGGTTCGTAGCGTACGGATCAGATAGGACCTGGGCCAGTCCAGGGTGGTATGGCAGGCGGTGGCGCACAGTGCGGTCGCCTCGGCCGCGGCGGGGCGTCGGGCTCGACCTGGTGCCTGATGTGCACAGGTGATGCCCGCGCTCGAGGCGTCGCCTGGAGTCGCGGGCCGCCGCGGTTGCCTTGGCGGTATCGGGTGTGTTCGGGCCTGCCGGGCAGTTGAATGGGTCAGATGGGCAGCCGGTTTGCGGGGCGGCGGCGGGCCGCGGGTCGGGCGGTGGGCTTGCTGCGGCGGAGCGGCAGCGCGCAGCAGGCGACGTTCGTGGAGTTGTTCTTCGATCTGGCGGTGGTGTTCGCGCTCGACCGTGTAGTCGCGGGGTCGTTGCCCGGCTTCCTCAACGACAACCCGGCGCGGCGGTGGGGCAATGCCGGCCGGACGGTGTTGCTGTTCATACCGGTGTTGTACCTGTGGACCACCACCGCGTACCTCACCGGCCGGTTCGAGCCACGCCGCGCGGGCACCCGGGTGATGCTGCTGTTCAGCACCTTCGCCATGATGATCATGGGGACGGCTGTGCCGGGGGCGTTCGCCGGTGAAGGTCTGGTGTTCGCGGTGGTGTTCGTGACGGCGCGGGTGGCGCGCCCGGCCGTGATATCGCTGGGTCTGCGGTCGCACCGGTTGCGCCGGTTGTACTGGCGGGTAACGGCGTGGTTATGCCTGGCCGGGTTGTTTTGGGTAGGCGGCGGGGTGGCCGTCGGCGCCGCCCAGCTGGTGTGGTGGGCGGTGGCGGTGGTGGTGGATCTGGGATCGGCGAGGTTGGGCTGGCCGCTGCCCGGGCTGGGTCGGCGTCAGAACACCATCTGGCAGCTCGCCGGGCACTACCTGGCGAACCGGAACCAACAGCTGTTGATGATCGCCCTCGGTGAGAGCATCCTCGCCGTCGGGATCAGCTATAGCACCCACCCGCACGACCTCTACAAGACTGCTGGCCTGGTGATCGCTTTCGCCACCACGACGATGCTGTGGCGGGTGTACTTCCAAAAGGCCGGTGAGCTGCTGCCCGAGGCCCTCGACGCGGCAGGCGATCCCGCGGGGTGGGGTCGACGGGTCGGGTTCGCGCATGCGCTGATGGTGCTGGGCATCGTCACCACCGCAATCGGACACGAGATCGTGCAGCACAGCCACACCCAGGTGACACACCCGTCGTGGCGGGCGACAATCCTGGGCGGGCCGGCGCTGTTCCTCGTCGGCCGGGCCCGCCTGGAGCATCTGGTGTTCGCCCGGGTCTCGCGGCGCAGGATCGTCGGCATCGCCCTGCTGGCCGCGGTAGCCCCGCTGATGGGGCGGGTGTCGCCGCTGGCCACCGCGACCACCGCCGCCGCAGTGCTGCTGCTCATCGCCGTGCTGGACTGGCGCAACGCCGCGGGCAAGCCACCGGAGGTCCCGTCGCCGCCCGGCTGATGATCCCGAGGTCCTCATCGTCGCCGACGCCGGCTACGACACACCCCGACTGGCGTACCTTCTGCGCGACCTGCCGGTGCAGGTGCTGGGCCGGATGCGCTCCGATCGGGTGCTGCGCCGCGCGGCCCCGCCCCAACGGCCGGGCACGAACGCCCGACCACCCCGCCACGGCGGCGAGTTCACCTTCGGCGACCCCGCCAGCTGGGGCAGGCCCGACGTGACCACGGTGACCGACACCCGCCTCTACGGCACTGCCACCGCCCGCAGCTGGAACCGACTGCATCCCCGGCTGACGCACCGCAACGCCTGGCTCGACCAGACCGGCGACCTGCCGCTCATCGAAGGCACCGTGATCCGGCTGGAGGTGAATCACCTGCCCAGCGGCGCGATCCCGAAGCCGGTGTGGCTGTGGTGGTCCGAAACGAGACCACCAACGAATCTTGAACCGGCCGCGGTCCAGCGCGGCGCCAGCGTGAACGGAGTCAGGCGGTGTCCAGGCGACCGCGCTGGTGCAGGACGAACAGCAGCGCCATGGCCGGCACGACGAGCAGGAGCGCCGCGGCGGCGACGAGGGTGAGCGACGCCAGGGTGGCGTCGGGAGCCGCGGCCTCGTCGATGCGTAGGTGGGTGCCTAGTAGGTACGGGTACTGCGCGACGCCCCAGCCGACCACCACCGTGCCGGCCGCGCTGACGGCGAGCGCCTGCAGCAACCGGGGCGCGGCCCGGTGAAGCAGGGCGATGCTGGCCAGCCCGCATGCCGCGGAGACCAGCACCAGGGGCAGGCCGCGGCCGGTCAGCCCGGAGAACAGGCGCCCGGCGTCAGCGTGCAGGATGGCGATGCCCGCCAGTGCCACGGCGCCGGTCGCCACGGCGCTGGCCTGGGCTCGACGGCGGAACCAGCGCTCCAGGCGGGCGTCGGCGTGGGTACGGCCCTCGGCGGTGAGGAACACCGCGGCGACGAACGCGCACACCCCGACCGCGAGCACCCCGCCGAGCAGCGACGTCGGGTTGACCCAGCTGGTCACGGGGTTGCCGTGTCCGTCGGCGGGCACCCGCCCGGAGGCGATTCCGCCGGCGACCGTGCCGAGGAAGAACGGCGTGATCACCGACGAGGTGGCGAACGCCGCCCCGGTCGCCCGCTGATGGTCGGTCTTCACCACCACCTTCCGGAAGGCGAACCCGCTTCCGCGGACCACGATGCCCAGCGCGGCGAGGCCCAGCGGGATGTAGAGCGTGGTCATGATCGCGGCGAAGGCGGAAGGGAAGCCGGTCCAGAGCATCACCAGGCAGAAGATCAGCCACACGTGGTTGGCCTCCCACACCGGTGCCAGCGTGTGGTCGATCAGGTGCCGCGGGGCCCGCCCGCGCCGCGCACCACCGGCGGTGAGGTCCCAGAAGCCCGCACCGTAGTCCGCGCCGCCGAGCACGGCGTAGGCGGTGACGCCGATGAACAACACGACGGCGGCGACCGTACTCACGCCTGCCCTCCCGCAGGCGCGGACTCCGAGGCCCGGGGCGGCCCGTAGGGCACGTCCGTCTCGGTAGCCCCGCCCTGGTCGCGCCAGCGGCGGCGCAGCAGCCGCAGGACGTACACGGTGGTGGCGCCGACCGCGGCATACAGCGCGACGGTGGCGGCGAAGAACAGCCACAGATTGCCGGACGTGGCGACCGCGTCCCGGGTGAGGAGGTGACCGACGACCGTCCACGGCTGCCGGCCGACCTCGGTGACCACCCAGCCCGCCTCCAGCGCCACCACCGCGAGCAAACCGCTGACCGTGGTCGCCCGTAGGAACCATCTGCTGCGCGGCAGATCACGGCGGCGCCACCAGGCCAGCGCGTACCAGGCGGAGAGGGCCAGCAGCGCGGAACCGATACCGACCATGACGTCGAAGCTCAGGTGAACGATCGTGACCAGGCGGTCCGGCGGCCGCACCTCGGCGGGTATGGCGTCCAGGCCCTGGATGCGGGTCGACGGTGAGTAGCCGGACAGCAGCGAGGCCCCCGAGGGAACCTTGAGGCCGCCGTGCACCTTCCCGTTCGCGTAGTAGCCGCCCAGCACCTCCGGCACGTGGGTGCCCGTGGTCGGGAGGGCCTCGATCGTGGCGAACTTCGCCGGCTCGTTCCGGTAGACCTCGCGCGCGGCGATGTCGCCGACGAAGACCTGCAGCGGGGTGGCCAGCGCCGCGACGGTCAGCGGTATCAGCAGGCCGAGCCGGTGGTACCGGTCGCGGCGGCCGCGCAGCATCCCGGCCGCGTACACGCCGGCGACGACGAACCCGGCGACCACGTACGCGGCCAGCAGCATGTGGATGGCCTCGTACCAGAACGCGTCGTTGAAGATCACCTCGAGTGGGCGGACCTCCACGATCTTGCCGTCCCGCATGGTGAATCCGCCCGGCTGGTTCATCCAGGCATTCGCCGCGACCACCGACAGCGTGCCGCCGATCCCGGAGAGCACCACCGGCACCCCGGTCCAGAAGTGTGGCCATGGGCGCATCCGCCGCCACCCGTAGACGTAGATGGCGACGAAGATCGCCTCCAAGAAGAAGAACAGACCCTCGATCGCGAACGGGATGCCGAACGCCGCGCCGTAGTTGCCCATCAGTCGTGGCCAGAGCAGGCCGAGCTCGAACGACAGCATCGTGCCGGACACCGCGCCGACGGCGAACAGCACCGCCGCCACCTGTGACCAGCGCCGGGCCAGCAGCAGCGCAGTCTCGTCGTTCCGGCGAATGCCGCGGGCGTTCGCGATCAGCATCAGGAATGTGAAGGCCACCCCGAACGGCACCAGGATGATGTGGAAGCCGAGCGTGAAGGCCATCTGCTCGCGCGCCGGCAGCAGCTGCGCCGGATCGGCGAGCACGAAGCTGACGCCGACGGTCACCAGTGACAGGCCAGACATGGCGCGTACTACCCGTTGACGGCGGCCCAAAACATACCGATGGGGGTGAGGATTAGGGCGGTTCATACAGCTACGTCGACTGGCTCTTCGGGCCGACCGCCCTCACGCCCGAGCAGTTACCACCGATGTTTCCCACGAGAATGCACACTCTGGCCGTCGTTGACCAGGCAGAAGGGCGGAGCGGGTGTTGCCGATCATGTTGCCCGCCTACACATTCGGCATCGCGAGGACACCGACCTCGTCGAGTCCTGGAGTGCGCGCTACGCCGTGCGCCAGGACCCGGCCGGTCCGGTGGGAAGGGACACCGATGGCGGGTCTGCCTGACACGATGTTGGAGGCGTACCTCACCGAACTCGGGGGCCCAGAACGCATCCGGATCGGCCCCCTCTCGGTGCCGGTTCCGGGACCCACCGACGTCCTGGTGCGAACGGAGCTGATCGCGGTCAACCATGTCGACACGTTCGTACGCTCCGGCGGGTACGCCACGCACACACCGTTCCCGTTCGTGATCGGTCGCGACCTGGTCGGCTCCGTAGTACGAGCCGGCGAAGGGGTGGATGAATTCGCGATCGGAGAGAAGGTCTGGTGCAACAGTCTGGGGCACCGGGGGCGTCAAGGGTCATTCGCGGAGTTCGCCGTGGTGCCCCGGGAGCG
The DNA here is from genome assembly GCF_016802855.1 of Micromonospora sp. ATA51. Lineage (NCBI taxonomy): Bacteria > Bacillati > Actinomycetota > Actinomycetes > Micromonosporales > Micromonosporaceae > Micromonospora > Micromonospora sp. ATA51. The sequence goes on from NZ_JAEVHJ010000030.1 coordinate 12,978, forward strand.
TCTCTACCGCCTGCGGCGCAGGCCGACCCGGCGATCGCCGCCTCCGTACTGCACACCGCGGCGACCGCGTACCTCGGCCTGTTCCGGACCGGCTCCTTGCGGCCCGGTGAGACGGTCGTCGTCGCCGGGGCGGCGGGCGGGGTCGGGAGTGCGGCCGTACAGCTTGCGGTGGCGGGGGGTGCTCGCGTCTTTGCCACGGCGCCAGAGGACTTCGACTGGTGCCGCCGGTGCGGCGCTCACCTGCTGATCGACTACCGCGACCAGGCCTTCCCGGCGCTCAAGCGGGGTGGACGGACCATCGCGCTGGCCGGGATGGCGGCCCGGCCGGTGCTGCCGATGGGCGCGCCGTACACACGTGACGCCAGCATTAGGGGGTTCGTCATCAGCAAGGCCTCGGCCGCAGACCTAGCGGAGGCGGCCGCCGTTATCAACGACCTGCTGGCCACCAACCGGCTCGTCTCGCGAACTACTGGGCCAACGGGTGAACAGTTGCACACCCAGACACGCGAGGTGAACCGCCAACCCTTCGGGGTGCGAACGTAGGTGTCCTGGTCCTCGCCGACCGCGAACGGCACGGTGGCGTCGAGTCCGAGTTCGTGGTGGCCGCGTCGTAGGTTCTACATGAAGGCGTGTCCGGCGATGATCAGCTGCGCTGTTCGGTCGGTCCGTAGCCCGCGCATCGGTTTCCGCCCGGTTAAATCAACCGGACAGGGGTAAGTAGGCGCAAGCGCAATTCAGGGCGTCTCGGGTCGAACTACTCAGGATCCGCCCCGTCAGCTAACACGGCTATCAGCCAACATGGCAAGGATGATCGCTAGGTGGCTCAGCTACTGGAAACCGACCAGTCCGGGGTTGCACGCCGTGTGCGCCGGTCGGATTGAAGACTACGGCTACCTCGCCGACGGCCGATCCGGAGCCCTGGTCGGCCGCGACGGTTCCGTGGACTGGTGGTGCCCGTCTCGGTTCGACGCGCCGTCGATATTCGCCCGCCTGCTCGACGAGGACGGCGGACATTGGTGGATCCGGCCTGCCGGAGACTTCCAGGTCGAGCGGAGCTACCTGACAAACACGCTGGTGCTGCGGACGGTATTCACCACCCGGGACGGATCCGTAGCGGTCACCGACGCCCTGGCCATGGACTCGAATGTCCGCGGACACGAGATCGGCCGGAATCCGCCCGGCCTCCTCCTGCGGCTGGTGGAAGGGCTCTCCGGACACGTTCCAATGGTGATGTCCTACGCGCCCCGCTTCGAGTACGGCCGCGTGCGGGCCCATCTCGATCTGCGCGGCGAGACTCTCGTCGCGAGAGCCACGGGCACCACGCTCGGGATGACCGCGACGGTGCCGGTGCACCACCAGCGGACCGAAGCGTCAGCGTCGTTCACGGTCGACCCGGGACAGCGGGAATCCTTCTCCCTGTCCTACTCGTCGACCTATCACGAACGCGAGCCAATGCCGGTCGACGTACCAGGGACCCTCGCCGAGACAGCCGAGGGGTGGCGCTCCTGGATATCGGAGCACAACTACCCAGGGCAATATCCGGAGTTGGTGCGCCAGAATGTGATGATCCTGGGGGGGTTGACCTATCAGTCAAGTGGTGCGTACGTCGCCGCGGCAAGCACCTCGCTGCCGGTGCGGCCGGAGGGCCACGACAACTACGACTACCGCTACGTGTGGTTGCGCGACTTCAGCCTCGCCATGCGGGCCCTGTACCAGGCGGCCTGCTCGTTAGAGGCGGAACGGCTCTTCCGCTGGTTGGCCGAGGCGATCGGCGATGTGGGCCGGCAGCCCGTACCGATCATGCTCGGGGTCGAGGGCGAGCACGACCTGGCCGAACGTCAGCTCGACGTGCTAACCGGGCACCTTGTCAGGGGTCCAGTGCGGATCGGCAATGATGCCTGGCGCCAGCGGCAACAGGACGCACTCGGCCAGGTGATCGACGCCGCGTGGGTGCTGCGTGACAGCCTCGAACCCATGCCCGACGACGTACGGCGGTTGCTGCGTTCCCTGGCCGAGCAGGCGGCCGAAACCTGGCGGCTGCCAGATTCGGGAATGTGGGAGGCACGGGGCGAGGAGCGGCATTACGTCACGTCCAAGGTGGGATGTTGGATGGCGTTGGACCGAGCCGTGCGGTTCGGCACCGTCCTCGGCAGTGCGGCGGACCTGGAGCGTTGGGCGGCGGCCCGCGACGAGATCCGTGCCGCGATCCTGCAACAGGGCTGGAATCCCAGCGTTGGCGCCTTTACCAGAGCCTTTGGATCCGACGTGCTCGACGCATCGATACTCGTCCTGCCCATCATCGGGTTCATTCCCGCAGCCGACCCGCGGATGCGCGCGACTATCGAACGGATTGAACAGGAGCTGACCACCGATGGGCTGGTCCGCCGCTGGCCCGACGAGTCGGCGGGCTTCGTCATCTGCTCTTTCTGGCTGGTCGAGTGCCTTGCGCTGGCCGGCGAGCGGGATCGGGCCGCCGCGCTGTTCGAACGCCTCGCCGGGCGGGCCAACGACCTCGGCCTCTTCGCCGAGCAGATCGACCTGCGTACGGGTGAACAGTTGGGGAACTTCCCGCAGGCGTTCTCACACATCGGCCTGCTCTCCGCCGCCTTGCGCCTGACAGAGGCCAGCACGCCAGCGCCATGAGGCCTTCACAGCGGCCCGGACGGCGTGGCGAGATTGATAACAGTTCTGGCTGGTTCGTAGACGAAACGTACGTCAGAGTCAACGGGGTCTGGCGGTACGTGTACCGGGCAGTTGACCAGTACGGACAGGTCATCGACGTGCTCGTGTCGGCCCGGCTTACCCGAACGTAAATACGTACGCCTCGGCGCCGGGCTCGAGGAACGTAATCTCCAGGGTCCGTTCGCGGACCGCGTCGTGCTGGCGCACGAGCTGGTACAGGCGGCCCTCCCGGAGCAAGCCGTTCCCATCTTCGTCCACGTCGACGCCGTGTGACGGGCCCGGAGCTTCGCCGTCGACGAGCACGCGGAACGGGATCGGCTCTCGCGCTCCGGCAGACAGCACGAGATGCACGTCGCGCGCGTGGAACCGGTAGGCGATGCCTCCGCCGGCCTGGTCGAGCACGACGTCCTCAGACCCGATTGTCCACTCGCCGGCGAGGGCCCAGTGGTTGAAGGGCAGGCTCTCGGGGAGCTCGTAGGCCCGGCGTTCGTCGAATGCGGCGCCGTTCGGCGACGCGAAGTGCTCGCTGCGCGCGTAGCCGAGATACGTCTCGGGCGTACGCAGGTGGTCCCAGTCGGCCTCGGCCTCCACGCCGAGCCGTTCGACAGGGACGAGCTCGCGCTCGACGCCGAGTAGCCGCTGGATGACGCGCTCCGATTGCTCGTAGCGTCCTTCGCCGAAGTGGTGGTCGCGGATGATGCCGTCCGTGTCGACGAAGTAGAGCGCCGGCCAGTAGTGGTTGTCGAATGCGCCCCAGATCCCGTAGTCGTTGTCGACCGCGACCGGGTAGTCGATCCCGCGCGCCGTGATCGCATGTCGCACCTGGTCGATCTCGTGCTCGAACGAGAACTCCGGCGTGTGGACTCCGATGACGACCAACCCGTCGTTCCGGTAGGCCTGCGACCACGCCCGGACGTACGGCTCCTGGCGCAGCCAGTTGATGCACGTCAGCGTCCAGAAGTTGACGAGGGCGACGTGGCCGCGCAGCTCGGCGGGGCCGAGTGGCTCGGTGTTGAGCCACTCGGTCGCCCCGCCGAGTGAGGGCATGTGCAGACGTTCGGGCACCGTGGTCTAGCGAAGCGACCGGAAGCTGGCGCGTACCTCTTCCGAAAAGAGTTGCGGCTGTTCCCAGGCCGCGAAGTGCCCGCCCTTGTCGAGCCTGTTGTAGTGGATGAGATTGGGGAACGCCTGTTCTGCCCAACTCTTCGGCGCCTGGTAGAGCTCATCAGGGAAGACGCTCACGGCAACCGGGATGGAGACGCCCTTGGCGGCGAAGAAGGAGAGCTTGTTCTCCGCATAGAGACGAGCCGCGGAGACCCCCGTGTTCGTCAGCCAGAAGAGCGTGATGTTGTCGAGGATGTCGTCTCGCGTGAGGCCGCGGGGTTGTCCGGCGAAGGTCTGGCAGATCAGGTCCAGGCTTGCTGCGTCGTGGTCGAGCATGTAACTCGCCAACGCGATGGGCGAATCCGCCAATCCGGTCAGCGTCTCTGCGCGCCCCATCATGAGGGCGTAGCCGGAATGCTTCCAGAAGAAGTCCGCCTGCTCGCACGCGCGTTTTTCGTCGGCTGAGAGATTGGATGGCAGTGAGCCGAGTGCCTTGTTCGCTCCGGTGATGTCGGACTGGAGCAGCGCGTCGATGTCGGGCGGGAAGATGCCAGGCATGTTGGTGTGGATGCCGATGAGTCCCGGAGGCGCCTGCAGACCCATGACTTCCGTGATGAGCGCGCCCCAGTCGCCGCCCTGGGCCACGAACCGGGTGTAGTCGAGGCGCTTCATCAGCTCGATCCAGGCGCGGGCTATGCGCTCGGGACCCCAGCCGGGCTTGGTCGGCTTGCCCGAGAAGCCGTAGCCGGGCATCGATGGAATCACCAGGTGGAACGCGTCCGACGCGCTCGCGCCATGTGCCGTGGGATCGGTGAGCGGTCCGACAATCTTCAACTGCTCGATGATCGAGCCGGGCCAGCCGTGCGTGACGATGAGCGGCAACGCGTCGTCGTGTTTCGAACGAACGTGAATGAAGTGGATGTCGAGCCCGTCGATCTCGGTGATGAAGTTCGGTAGGGCGTTCAGTCTCGCCTCGACCTTGCGCCAGTCGTACTCCTTCTCCCAATAGCGCGCGAGCGCCTGGCTCGTCTCGAGCGGCACGCCCTGCGACTGATCGTCGACGGTCTGCTTTTCGGGCCAGCGCGTTGCCGCGATGCGCGCACGCAGCGCCTTGAGGTCCGCCTCGGGGATTTCTATGTTGAACGGCCGGATCTCGCTGACGGGCGCTCGCGCTTCGGTCTTGACAGCCACGTGGGCCTCCCTTTCGTCTTGAGCTCATTGGCGGTCGAGCGGAGCTTTCGCGAGGGCCTTGGGTAAGGCGCTGCCGGGACTTGTGCCAGTTCGGCAGAGGCACGCGGTCCTTCTGCCCGAGCCTAGAAGGCCTTTCCCGTGATCACGGGCCATTTGAGCAATCCACACGGCCGTCGAATCGACGGCCCGCCTCGGCCCGCCGCCAGCAGGCGGCGGTGTCGGCCACGGTGGCCACGTCGACCGGCCCGGGTGAGGCGACCGCACGAAGGCAGCCGGATGGAGCTGGCCCGTTGGCTCGACCACTGGTCCCGGCACGGCTTCGGCTACTGGACGGTCTGCGACCTCGCGGGGGAGCTGATGCTCGGCTTCGGCGGGCTGAGGCGTACGGATCTCGACGGCGAGCCGGTCCTCAACCTGCATGACGCGGTCCGCCACGATCCGGGGGAAACTGGCCCCTCCTGCCGAGGCGTGGAAAGGCGAGGTCTGGTCAGCCGCCGGCGTCGGCGGTGGAAGCGGCCCCTGGTCCGGCCGTCGCCTGGGTGGCCGCGGTGCGGGGCGCGGCGACGATGGCTGAGCGCAGGCGGTTGATCGCGTCGCTTCGGGCGCCGGCCAGGGACGGTTGCTCCGTCACCTCGGCAACCTGGACCGCACGTGCCGGGGGAAGCGTGCGAAGGCCGAGGAGATGGCGTCCACCATGGCGGGTCGGGTGCCCCAGGAACCGCCGATGACGACCAGTTCCGGGTCGGCGAGCGCGACGATGGCGGCGAGCACGCCGCTGATGGCCTGGCCCAGGGTGTGCCGGGTGGCGGCGGCCTGTGCTCCGTGGCCGGTGGCGCTGCTCAGGAGGCGGTCGACGTCGATCGCGGTCGAGTCGGCTCGGCGCAGTCCGAGTTCGCCGAACACCTCGATGAGACGGGTCGCCTGGCCGTGCGGCCCGAGGGTGATCAGGTGGGCGATCTCGCCGGCGATGCCGGTGTGCCCCCGCCGGATCTCGCCGTCGCTGACTACCGCGCAACCGAGCCCTTCGCCGAGGTGCAGGTAGGCGAAGTCGCGCGGGGCGGCGGGGTTGCTGTCGCGTTCGGCCTGCGCCGCCCAGTTCACGTCGTTGTCGACGATGACCGGCCCGGCGACGTACGGCGTGAGCACCTCGACGGGGTCGAGTTCGCCGAGCAGGAACGGGGCGTCGGGTAGCTGGATCAGTCGACCGGTGGTGCGGTCCACCGGGTCCGCGGCGCTGACCACCGCCAGCCGGGTGGTCGGCGCGGCGTCGTGCCGGGCATGTTCGGCGGCGGTTCGCAGCGCCGCGGCGACCTGGGCGGGTCGCGCCGGCCGAGTGATCTCCTGCCGCGTTCTCGTGACCGTGTCGCCTCGGGCGTCGACGCGTTCGGCCACGACGCCGTCCGGCGCGATGCTGAACACCAGGGCGGTGCCGACCTGGTCGGTGAGGGCGTAGTAGGAGCCCACCCGGCCCCGGCCGCGTCCCCCCGGTGTGCGTTCCCCGGTGTCCGCCACCAGCCCGGCCTCGGTCAGCCGGCGCACGCTCTCGCCCACGGTCGGCTTCGACAGGCCGGTCCGGTGGGCCAGGTCGGCCCGGGTCAGGCGCCGGGCCCGCATCAACTCGCGGAGCACGTGCTCGTCGGTCAGCGATCGGAGCAGCTCCAGCGAGGGCTTCGCAGCGGTCACGCCACGATTCTAGTCAGGAGTCTTGCCTAGAAGGGGGGCGCGCCCTACCGTAACCAAGGAAGGACCCCTGACTAGAAGGAGTCGAGCCGTGACCGCCTCACCCGTGCTGGCAACCGCCCCACTTCCCCCGCTCCCGCACTGGGAGGAGACGCCGACCGACCTGCCGGGGGCCATCCAACAGATCAAGGCGGCGCTGCGCGCCCGCATCGCCGCGTCGGGCCGTACGGTCGAGGAGGTGTTCGCCGTCGTCGAGCGGCGGATCCGGGCCGAGGTCGACGAGATCACCGACGCCCGGGCGCGGGGCGAGACGATCTGGCCGGTCATCGACTACGCCGAGATCGAGGCCGGCACCGTCCCGAAGCACGCGCTGGCGAAGCTGCGCCGCCGCGGCTGTCTCGTCGTCCGCGGCCACTTCGACCGGGAGCAGGCGCTCGGTTGGGACCGCGACATCGTCGAGTACGTCGAGAGCAACGCGTTCTTCGACACGTACCGCGGTCCCGGCGACGACTTCTTCGGCAGCGTCGGCTCCAAGCCCGAGATCTATCCGATCTACTGGTCCCCGGCCCAGATGCAGGCCCGGCAGAGCGACCGGATGGCACGGGTGCAGGCCTTCCTCAACAGCCAGTGGAAGCACGAGTCCGAGGGCGGGCAGTGGTTCGACCCGAACCGCGACTCGCTCTACCCCGACCGCATCCGCCGCCGGCCCCCCGGCGCGAACTCCACCGGCCTGGGCACCCACCTCGACCCCGGCACCCTCGACCTGTGGATGACCGGGGCCTACCAGCAGACGTTCCGTCACCTCTTCGACGGCACCGTCGAGCAGTACGACTCCTGGGACGCCGCCCACCGCACCGTCGGACCGCAGTACCCCGGCACCACGATGTGTTCGGCCTTCCGCACCTTCCAGGGCTGGACCGCCCTGTCGGACATGGACCACGACCAGGGGGTGCTGCACACCGTCCCGATCCCCGGTGCCATGGCCTATCTCATGCTCCGCCCGCTGCTCGCCGACGTGCCCGAGGACGACATGTGCGGCGTCACCGTCAACCAGGTCTTCCCCGCCAACGAGACCTGGCACCCCCTGCTCATGCGAGCCCTCGCCGGCATCCCCGACGTCAAGGCGGGTGACTCCGTCTGGTGGCACTGCGACATGATCCACAGCGTCGCGCCCGTCACCGACCAGCAGGGCTGGGGCAACGTCATGTACATCCCCGCCGCCCCCTGGTGCCCCCGCAACGAGCGGTACGCGGCCGACGTCCGGGAAGCCTTCCGCACCGGGTCCAGCCCCGGCGACTTCCCGGAGGAGCACTACGAGCGCAGCTGGTCCAACCGCTTCCCGCCCGAGGACCTCAACACGACCGGGCGCCGCGGTCTCGGCCTCGACTGACAGTGAGGACGAGCGGGGTCACCCGGCCCGGTGGTCAGGACACCGGGCAGGAGCACCTGCCGCCGGCGCAACCGTCCGTGGCAGCGGGCAGCAGGAACTGGCGGCGCAGGCGGTCAGGTCGTCGCAGCCGGCGTCGATCGCCGACTGCAGCGTGGTGGCGATGACGGGTCGGGCCCACTCAAGGGGTGCCTCGCTGGCTGACACGGGCGGCCAGCGCGTCGAGGACGTCGACATGCACGGCCGGGACCGCGACATCCAGGACGACCTGCCCGGGCGGCTGCGTGGTGACGTCGAAGGTGAAGAAGGAGCAGCAGCGGCTCTCGCGCTCCGTGAGGTCCCGCACGGCCGTCTCCAACTCGGCCGGCCCGGCCAGCGTCAGGCGCAGCCGCGTGTCGCCGAGCCGCTCGGCCCGCCGCACGGTGGCGAACAATTCGTCGAACTCGGCCAGCCGCAGCGGCCGTTGCGCGGTCGGCAGGGTGCACGCCTCGGGCACCCAGCCCTGGTCGAGCCTCACCTCGGTGGTCATGCGCCCACGGTAAACCCGTACCTGGGTACCGAATGCAAGTCGGTGAGGTTGCCGGCGCACGTGGTCCGGGGGACTTGCGCCGGCACGCCTGGTGACGTCCGGTCGTGACCGGCGCGGGCCGGTCACGACGGACGAAGCCGGCTGCCGCTACGCGGCGGCGGCGGCCGGCACCCAGAGGCCGTCGACGGTGCGCTCCGCCGCCGCGAGGCTCTCCTCGGCCAGCGGGATCAGCCCGGCCATGGCCGGATTCACCTGGGCGAGGGTCAGCTCGGCCGTGATGAAGCGGGGCTCGAGTCCGGTCATCGCCAGGCCGTGCGGGAGCCAGGGCTCGGCGTGGTCCCAGCCCGCGCGCGGGGTGCCCGCGCCGTAGCCGCCGCCCCGGGTGGCCAGCACGATGAACTCACGTCCGTCGAGCAGGCCGGCCTGGGTCTCCGGGTGGTACGACAGGCCGGGCGCGATGAGGTGGTCCACCCATGCCTTGACGCTGCTGGGCGCGGCGAAGTTGTAGAGCGGGAGCCCGAGCAGGACCGTGTCGGCCTGCTTCACCTCGTCGACCAGCTGCTCGGTCAACGCCCAGGATGCCCGCTGGGCCGGGGTGTGGTGCTCCGCCGGCACCATCCGGGCCAGGCCGCCGGCCTCGTCGAGGTGCGGCAGCGGCTCGCGGCCCAGGTCGCGGTAGGTGACCGTGCCGCCGGGGTGGGCGGCCCGCCAGGCGTCGGCGGCCCGGGCGTGAGCCGGCGGCTCACCGAGCGGTCCCCCTGGATGCTCGAGTCGATGTGCAACAGGTGCGGCATTGGCTTGCCCTTCCGTAATCGTTGGTGATGCGCGAACCATTTGTATCACGCAGACTCCTGGGTTGGTCGGTAGACTGGGTCACATGCCCGCCGCGCCGGTCGACCAGCCAGAGCACCGCCTGGCGCCGCTGCTCGACCACCTCGCGCGGCGGATGCGGCTGCGGGCCGAGACGGTGCTGGCGCCGCTGGGCCTGCGGCCACGTCACCTCGTCGCGCTGACCGTGCTGCGCGCGCAGGGGGGCAGCAGCCAGCAGGCCCTCGCGGGGACCCTCGCCATGGACGGCACGAACATCGTCGGGCTGCTCAACGAGCTGGAGGCGGAGCGGCTGATCGAGCGGCGACGCTCGCCGGAGGATCGGCGGCGCCACGTCGTGGAGCTCACCGACGCCGGCGCCCGACGGCTCCGCGAGGCGGAGTGCGCCCTCGCCGCGGTGGAGGGGGAGGTGCTCGGCGCCCTCGACCCGGGGCAGCGCGAGACGCTCTACGAGCTGCTCCAGCAGGCCGCCACCGCCACCCCCGCCAGCTGCGCCGAGGCGTTGCGGGATGCGCCGGGAGGCGCGCAGACCTGCTGAGGCCGGTTAGCGTCCCCGGTCCGCCGCGCGGAGCCGGCCGACGAGGTCGCGGACCGCCGCGGCGAACCGTTCGTCGGATTCGCACGGCCAGTGGCCGCGGATGGGCGGCGGGACGCTGTCGCTCGGGGGCACCACCACGTCCTCCGGGTCCCTGAGCCGGCGGTCCACCCGCTCGCTCGGGTCGGCCCCCGGCGGCGGGTCGCCGGGCCGGTGGGCGGCGAACACCCAGCCGCCGATCTGGTCGGTGTCCCGCCACAGGTTCACCCATCGCCAGTCGATCCGGGCGCCCATCTCGCGCAGCACGTCCCGGCCGAGGTACGCCGGGAAGAGCCGGGTGTACAGGCGGTCCAGCGGGGACCCGTAGGTGAGCAGTGCGACCCGGCGGCGCACCGGGGCCGGCAGTTGCAGTACGGCCGCGGCGAGCAGGACCGAGCCGTGGCTGTGGCCGGTGAGCAGGACGCCGTCGTGCTGGCCGGCCAGGTAGCAGATCCGCTTGGCCAGCTCGGGCACGGCCCGCTCGGCGTAGCAGGGCGGCGCGAACGGGTGGGCCGCCCGGGGCCAGAAGGTGCCGAGGTCCCATACCACGCCCACGTACCGGCGGAACTCGGCCGTCCGGTAGGCGAACAGGCCGCCGACCACCAGCCCGGCGATGATCCCGGCGATGAGGTAGCTGCCGAAGGTGAGCCCGAAGTTCACGAATTCCGCCGGCACGCCGAGGAACCGCTCCACCAACGGGCCGGGCTGGTGTTCGAACAGGCCCAGCACGCTCGCGGCCAGACCGACTGCGGCCAGGCCGGCGAACACCATGGCCAGCGGCCCGAGCCGCTCGGTGAACCGGGCCCGGGCGATGGTCCTCGCCACCCGGTCCAGGCGGTCGGCCGCCTCCGGCGGAGCGTCCGGGAAGTCCCGGGCGACGATCGCCGCGGCGGCCCGTCGCCGGCCCGGCCGGGTGAGCAGGGTGATCGCGCCGCCCGCCGCCACCGCGGCGATCGACGCCAGGAAGAACGTGAAGATCGCCCACTTGTACGCCAGGGGCGGGGGCACCAGGTCGCCGGCGCTCCCCGTGATCGCCCGGCGGTTGAGAAAGTACGCCGTCCGGTAGACCAGCTCGGCGGAGAGCGCACTGGCCAGGCCCACCGCGACGGTCGCGATGACCGGCGCGCCGAGGCCGCGCAGCAGCGCCTGCCGGGGATCCCGGCCGCGACGTCGCCACAGCGTCAGCACGGCCAGCGCGAAGAGCAACGTCATCTGCGCGACGAACGCCCAGGCGACGATCCGGCTGTACCCGGGCAGTCCGGTGGAGTGCGGCCAGGAGGTTCCGTCCAGCGCGACGACCCCGAGGGTCGGCACGGTCAGGGCGCAGGCGACGACGCGCGCGGTGGCGGCCAGCCGATCCGTCGGGCCGGTCGACGCCCGTTCCACCGACGCGCCGGCGCAGAGCAGCGCCAGGCACGCCGCGAGCACCGCGCCGGCGACCGCGGCCAGCACGATCACCACGGGCGACGGCCCGCCGGCCCCCCGCGCGGCGAGGAGGGTGAGGTTCAGCACCGCGAACGCCGCGGCGACGTGGATCGCCCGCAACCGACCCACCATCGGCATGGCGTCCCACTGGCCGACCGCGCTGAGCCGGTCGCCCTCGGGGTCACCGCCCGGCGTGCGGAAGGCTTCGTACGGGCGGCCGGGCCGGACGCTGAGCATCCACAGCAGCCCGAGGGCGGCGACCGGCAGCACGACGAGCACCACCAGGCGGAGCCCGACCGGGCGACCGCCCAGCCAGGACAGCCAGGCCCGCCCCTCCAGGCAGCGGGGCGAGCCCATGCACTTCCAGGCGATGAGGTCGAGGGCGACGCCGACCGCGGAGAGCACGTACACCAGGGTGAGGTTGAGCGCGATCAGCCGGCAGAGCACCTTGACGCCCGAGCCGGAGCCCCGGTCCGCCGGGCGCATCCAGATCGCCACGTTGCTGAGCATGAACGGCAGCAGGAAGACCAGGGACAGCGTCCGCGCGGCCGTGCCCGACGGCAGGTCGCTCCACCGGTACGCCTCGAGCACCACCCCGCCGGGACCGGTGGAGTCGGGGTAGTCCGGCCGGGGCCGGAAGAAGCCACCGCTGCGGTCCCCGGCCACCTGGTGGACGTGCGGCCGGTCGAGCACCTGCTCGGCTCCGGCGCCCGAGACGCCGTGCACCCGCAGCTCCACGACCTCGCCCGGGACGTATTGGCGTCCGGGCGGCGGTGACTCCTCCGACATCGGCCCGCGACCCCCGCTGCGCGCGGCCAGCAGCTCGTGACGGGTCGCGGACCGACGACGAGCTCCGCCGCCACCCGGCTGGCCGGGCTGACTACCCGCCCGACGGCCCGCCAACCGCGCTCCGGCCGCGCCGTCCCCGGCGGTTGCCGCGCCGGGTCGTGCGGCCGTGGTCACAGGTCCTGGCATTTCGAGACGACCGGTCATAGCGTTACGACGTCAAGCGCGGGCCGGCCGGCCCGCCGAGCGGCCGGGAGGAGTGGTTCACCGATGGGACGACCCAAGTCGCCGGCTTCCGCCGGGACCCGGCAGCGGCTCGCCGAGGCGGCGCTGGAGCTGTTCCACACGCGGGGCTACAACGGCACCAGCATCCAGGACATCGTCTCCGCGGCCGGCGCCCCGAAGGGCACCTTCTACAACCACTTCGCCAGCAAGGAAGCCCTTGCCCTGGACTCGGTGACCCGGTACGCGTCCGCCGTGCCGCTGGAGATGCTCGACGAGAAGCAGGGTGGCAGCCCGCTGGAACGGATCACCGCCCATCTCCGGTGCCTCGTCGCGCTCTCCGACACCCTGGGCGACCGCGGCTGCCTGCTCGGCAACTTCGCCACCGAGATCCCCCCGCACAGCGGTGCCGTCCGGGACGCCGTCGACGCCGGGTTCGCCCGCTGGGTCGACGCCCTGGCCGGGGCCATCGAGCAGGCCCGGGACGCGGGGGAGCTGCATGGAGACGAGCCGGCGGGGGTGCTCGCCGGTTTCATCGTCCACAGCTACGAGGGCGCGGTCGCGCGGGCGAAGGCCGCCGGCGATCGCCAGCCCGTCCAGGAGTTCCTCGCCGTCACCACGGCGCGGATCCTCACCTAATGGGGGCTGCCGGGTCAGCCGCTGGCAGACTCGGTGCCTGGTAGCCGCGGGCGGGTGAGCACTCCCCTCACCTGGGCCGATGTATGGAGTCCTGGGGTAGAGCGTGCCCCCGCCTGTGGTCGGGAGATGAACGGCTGATGGGGTGTCGTGCCCGCTGGGTTCTGGCGTGAGCACTGGTCCATTAGGGCGCTGGAGTCTTCCGTGGGCTGCTGACACCGACCCCTGGCGGAGCGGAGACCCGGAGTGCTGTTCGTAGGAGACGACTGGGCTGAAGATCATCACGATGTGGAGGTGCAGGACCAGCACGGCCGGGCGATGCGCACGGCCCGGCTGCCTGAGGGCGTGGAGGGGATAGCCCGTTTCCACGAGCTCGTGGGCAGGTTCCTGCCCGATGATGGTGATCCGTCCCAGGTGCTGGTGTGCATCGAAACCGACCGTGGGCCGTGGGTTCGGGCGTTGATCGCGGCCGGTTACCAGGTCTACGGGGTGAATCCCAAGCAGGCCGCGCGACACCGGGAGTTGGTGTCGCTGTCGGGTGCCAAGAGTGACAAGGCCGACGCGCACACCCTGGCCGACATGGTCCGTACCCGCCGCCACCAACTGCGGCAAGTCGCCGCCGATTCCGACCTCGCCGAGGCGGTCAAGGTCGTGGCCCGCGCGCATCAGACCCTGATCTGGGAACGCACCCGGCACATGCTGCGGCTGCGGGCCGCGTTGCGGGAGTACTTCCCCGCCGCGCTGGATGCCTACCAGCCGCTGACGTTGACCGGCACCGACGCTCTGGAGCTGCTGGCCAAGGCCCCGACCCCGGCCACGGCGGCCAGGCTTTCGCTGTCGCAGATCAGCGCAGTGCTCAAACGGGCCCGCCGCCGTGACATCCCGGCCAAGGCCGCGGCGATCCAGCAGGCCCTGCGCACCGCGCATCTGGGCCAGGCCGAGGTCGTCACCGGCGCCTACGCGGCCACCGTCCGCGCCACGGTCGCGATCCTGCAAACCCTCAACACGCAGATCCGGACCATGGAAAGCCAGGTCGAGGCGCATTTTGGCCAGCACCCGGACGCTGAGGTCTACCTCAGCCAACCCGGCATCGGCGTGATCCTCGGCGCCCGGGTGCTCGCAGAGTTCGGCGACGCCCACGGCCGTTACACCGACGCCAAGTCCCGCAAGAACTACGCCGGCACCGCGCCGATCACCCGCCAGTCCGGAAAGTCCAAGACCGTCCACGCCCGGTTCGTCCACAACGACCGACTCGTCGACGCTCTCCACATGCAGGCCGGCGCCGCGATCCTGCACGACGTGGGTGTGCGCGCCTACTACGACGAGCTACGTTCCCGCGAGATCGGACACAACGCTGCCCTCCGCCAAATCGGCAACCGCCTCGTCGGAATCCTCCACGGCTGCCTCAAGACCGACACTCACTACAACCAGACCACCGCCTGGTCACACCGCACACCACGCGCTGCCGCTTGACATCTCAGCTCCTGGGGTGTCCGAGCCGTCCGGGCCCCGGGGCGTCGACCCGGCGGCGGCGGCGCCCCCCTTTTTTGTCTCCCTTCCAAGACGACCGGTCATACGCCAACGACCGGCGTCCTTCCATCGAACGTGAGGATCATGATGACCACCTACCGTGCCTTCGAGGTGACCGGTGCAGGGCAGTTCGCCCTGGTTGAGCGCGAGTTGACCGACCCGACGCCCGGCCAGGTGCGGCTGCGGGTACAGGCCTGCGGGGTCTGTCACACCGACACCCTCGCCGTCAACGGACTGCTCCGCGACCCGTCGACGCCGATCGTGCCCGGCCACGAGATCGTCGGCGTCATCGACGCGGTCGGCGCCGGCGTGACCGCGTGGCGCCCCGGCGACCGGGTCGGCGTCGGCTTCCTCAACGGCCACTGCGGCGAGTGCGACTCCTGCCGCCGCGGCGACTTCGTGAACTGCGCCGCCCAGCCGCTGACCGGCACTACCGTGGACGGTGGATACGCCGAGGTCGCGTATGCCCGAGCCAGCGGCCTCGTGCGGATCCCGGACCGCCTCGCCGCGACCGACGCCGCTCCGCTGCTCTGCGCCGGACTGACCATGTACCAGGCGCTCCAGGGGCTCGACGCCCGTCCCGGCGCCCTGGTGGCCGTCCAGGGTATCGGCGGGCTCGGCCACCTCGGCCTGCAGTACGCCCGCGAGCTGGGCTACCGCGTCGTCGCCATCGCGCGCGGCACGGAGAAGGCGGGACTCGCGACGGAGCTGGGCGCCGAGACCTACCTCGACAGCACCACCGAGGACGTCGGCGCCGCCCTGCAGAAACTCGGCGGCGCGGCGGCGATCGTCGCCACCGCGGCGAGCGCGCGTCGATGTCCGCGCTGGTCCCGGGGCTGGCACCGCGCGGCCGGCTGGTCGTGGTCGGCGCCGGCTTCGACCCGATCTCGGTGCAGCCCGCCGACCTGATCTTCGGCACCCGGGCCATCGCTGGGAGCCTGACCGGCAGCTCCATCGAGAACGAGGACAACCTCCACTTCAGCGTGCGACGGGGGGTGCGGTCGAGGAATGAGGTCCGCCCGTTCGCCGAGGCGCCCGAGGCGTACGCCCACATGCTCACCGGCCGGGCCCGGTTCCGCGTCGTGCTCGACGTGGCCGCCTGAATCCGACATTCGGCACGAGGAACAGGTCATGAACGAGCTGTTGGCGAAGGTCATCGCCGTGCACGGCGGCATGGACCGCTGGAACGAGTCGACCTCGGTCAGCGCCCGGGTGCTCGGTGGCGGTGGCCTGTGGGCGCTCAAGGGACAGGAGGGCGTGCTGCAGGACATCCAGTTCGAGTAGGGACCGACAGATGCCCGGCCGACCGGCTCCAGGGCCGCGATCCGGTCCAGCGCGTCGAGGGGTCCCGGCTCGGTGATGCTGACCACCGCGGTCGTCCGTCCGGGCGGACGACCGCGGCACGGGCCGTCGGCAGCGGCCGGACGCTGTTAGGGTTGGCACCGAGTGATCGGAACAGGGAGACCAGACATGGCGGGCGACGACGACATCTCCGGGTGACACCGGACCCGGCCCCGGCAGGCGCGCCTCAGCGCAGCCGCCGTGGCGCCGTGCCGTCGTTCCACGAGCCCTGTTCCCCGCCGGGCCGCCCTGCCGCGCGCGCCCGCATCACCACGAGGACGCCACATGTCCGACGCGTACATCACCTGCTCGAACCTCTCCTTCTCCTGGCCGGACGGCACCCCGGTCTTCACGGACCTCTCCGTCACCGTCGGCGCGGAACGCACCGGCCTCGTCGGGCCCAACGGCGCCGGCAAGAGCACCCTGCTCAAGCTGATCGCGGGCAAGTACCGGCCCACGGGCGGCGGCGTCTCCGTCCGGGGCGTCCTCGGTCACCTGCCGCAGGACCTGCCGCTGGACGGGGCGCGGACCGTCGCCGAGGTGCTGGGGGTCGCCGACCGGCTCGCGGCACTGCACGCCATCGAGTCCGGAGACGCCGGCGAGGAGCACTTCGCCACCCTCGGCGACGACTGGGACGTCGAGGAGCGCAGCCGCGCCGAACTGGACCGGCTCGGCCTCGGCGACGTTTCGCTCGACCGCCGGCTGCACACCCTCAGCGGCGGCCAGGTCGTCTCCCTCGGGCTCGCCGCGCAGCTGCTGAAGCGGCCCGACGTCCTGCTGCTCGACGAGCCGACCAACAACCTCGACCTCGACGCCCGCCGCAAGCTGTACGCGGTGCTCGAGGAGTGGACCGGCTGCCTGCTGCTGGTAAGCCACGACCGGGCGCTGCTCGACCGGATGGACCGCATCCTCGAACTCGACCGGGGCGGGGTCCGCTCCTACGGCGGGAACTTCACCACGTACGAGGAGGCCGTCCGCGCCGCGCAGGACGTCGCGGAGCGCAACGTCCGCAACGCCGCGCAGGAGGTCAAGCGGGAGAAGCGGGAGATGCAGCAGGCGCGGGAGCGGGCCGAACGCCGGGCCGGCAACGCCGCGCGAAATCTGAAGAGCGCCGGGCTGCCGAAGATCTTCGCCGGGACGATGAAGCGGGGCGCGCAGGAGTCGGCGGGGAAGTCGAACGAGACGCACGCCGCGCGGGTCGGCGAGGCGCGGGCCCGGCTCAACGAGGCGGGCCGGGCCCTGCGCGACGAGCAGAAGATCACGCTGGAGCTGCCGGGCACCAACGTCCCGGCGGGACGGACGGTGTTCCTCGGCGAACGGATGCAGGTGCGCCGCGGCGACCGGGCCCTCTTCGCCGGCGACGGCGTCGACCTGGTGATCCGGGGACCGGAGCGGATCGCGCTGACCGGGCCCAACGGCGTCGGCAAGTCGACCCTGCTGCGACTGATCCACGGTGACCTGACGCCGGAGGGTGGCCGGGTCCGGCGGGCCGACGGCCGGGTCGCGTACCTGTCCCAGCGGCTGGACCTGCTGGACCTGGACCGCACGGTGGCGGAGAACCTGGCCGCGTTCGCCCCCGGGATGCCCGACGCGCAGCGGATGAACCTGCTCGCCCGGTTCCTGTTCCGGGGCTCCCGCGCCCAACTGCCGGTCGGGGCGCTCTCTGGCGGTGAGCGGCTGCGCGCCACCCTGGCCTGCGTGCTGTGCGCCGAACCGGCGCCGCAGTTGCTGCTGCTCGACGAGCCCACCAACAACCTGGACCTGGTCAGTGTCGGGCAGTTGGAGAGCGCGCTCGGGGCGTACCAGGGCGCGTTCGTGGTGGTCAGCCACGACGTGCGGTTCCTGACGGAGATCAAGGTGGAGCGCTGGCTGCGGCTCGACGAGGGCGGGCTGCGTGAGACGGACGCACCCGACGACTAGTCCGACAGGAGGCCGGGAGGACCGTTCGCTCGTGGCGTCACCGACCACTTGGGAGGCACTCTGACCGGTATGGAGTGAGTGTCGCGAATGTGAGGGGTGGTGAGGGCGATGAGTGCCCGCAGCCTGGCAGAACTCGCCGTCGAGCGTGACGTGCGTCCGGTCGGCGAACAGACCGGATCGGCCACCGAAGTGCTGGTGGCCGCCATCCCGTCCGAGACCCTGGCCGCGTACACGGCGCTGGTCGGCATCGTCCTCGCCGCCGACGTGGGCGCCGGGTACGGCGCGTTCCGGTGGTCGGCGTACGTGATCTTCGTGGTGTTCGCGTTCCTCGCGCCGTTCGCCGGCTACTACCGGAAGGTGACGTCGCCGGAGAGCACGCCCGACGCCGACCACCGCCGGTTCCCCGTCCTGGAGTGCGCCGCCGCGGCGCTCGCGGCGGCGGCCTGGGGCCTCGTCATGCCGGGCAGCCCGCTGGGCATCGTCCTCGACGGCAACGCGCTGGTGTTCGCGACCGCCGCGCTCGTCCTCGGCGCCGCGACGCTGCTCGCCTTCGCCACCCAGTTCCTGGGCAAGGCCAACGACCGGAACACGGCCGGGGTGCCGGTCCCCACGTTCGTCATCGACGAGCCGTGCCGCTCACGAGCGTCGGCCCGGCCCGGGTCACCGGGCAACGCCAGGACGTCGGCTGACGCCCGCCGGACGTCGGCGAGGAGCCGTGGCGGTCTCCGCCGGCCTCACCCGCTTCCGCGCATCCCGGTGACGCTGAGCTCGGCGTCGCCGCCCCGGCTCACTCCGGTTCGGGGGCGGCCGGGGGCATCGCCAGCGCGAGGGTGAGGTCGAGGACGGTGGCCGGGTCGTGGAGGCGGTCGCCGTACAGCTCGCGCAGCTGGCCCATCCGGTAGCGCACCGTCTGCGGGTGCACGAACAGGTCGGCCGCCACGTCGTCGCGCCGGCCCTGGTGCAGCAGCCACGACCGCAGCGTCTCGGCCAGCCGGTGCGCGGTGGCCGGCGGCAGCGACTCCAACGGCTTCAGCGCCTGGGCCCGCAGGTCGGCCAGCCCCTCCGGGTCCATGCTGAGCACCAGCTCGGCGAGGTGCTCCTCGGTGTCCAGCGGCCCGGCGTCGGGCGTCCGAGGCCGAGCGCCAGCGCCCGCGTGGCCCGCTCATAGGAGGTGCCCACCCGGCTCCACGGGCGTGCCGGCCCGAGCACCGCCCGATGCCCCCGCAGCACCCGGGCGAGCTGCCGGCGGCCGGCGCCGTGCGCGTCCGGCACCAGCAGTACGGCCAGCTCCTCGGCGAGGTCGACCCCGGGCAGGTCCTCCCCGCTCTCCAGGGTGTGCGGGCTGAGCAGCGCGAGCACCGGGCGCAGGTTGCGGCGCGGCAGCAGCACGACGGTGAGCGTCTGCGGCGGCGGCCACTCCGCCCGCTCGGCGCTGCGGCGCAGGGTCTCCTCCGGCTCGCCGGCCAACAGCTGCTGGGTCAGCCGCTCCAGGTACCGGCGCTGGACCCGGCCGGCGCTGGCCAGCTCGTCGGCGTGCCCGGCGACGCTGGCGGCGGAGAGCTCGTCGATGTAGGCGAACATCAGCTCGGCGAACTCGGCGACGGTCTCGGCCGCCAGCCCGGCCTGCACCGTGGTGGTGGAGACCTCCCGCCAGGCCACCCGGGCCCCGATCCGGTACGCGGCCAGCAGCGCGTCCATGCTCCGGCCGGAGCGCGCCTCCCCGCTGCCGAGCGCGTACGCGGCCTCCAGGGCGGGGGTCAGCGGGGTGCTCGGGTCGGAGGACTGGGCCTTCTCGAGGAGCTGAAGGAACGTGCCGAGCGCGATGCGTACCGCGTTCTCGATCTTCTCCCGCATGGTGCCGGTGAGGGCGCCGGAGTAGCCCGGCACCTCGCCGGTGATCGCGCTGACAGTCCGCTCGGCCACCACGGGGAGGCGGCCGCGGAGCCGGGCGGCCACCCGCTCGTCCAGTTCGAGGCGGGCGGCCCGCCGGGTCGTCCCGGACTGGTCGGACATGTTGTTCTCCCCGAACAAAAACCTGCCGCTGATTCACCTTTGCCGGTCAAGATGTTATGCGATTGCGCGGCCACCCTGGTCATATGACCACAACTGTCCCGCGGCCCCCCGGGAAGGTCTCCTTCCGCGCCAGGCTGCTGCGGCTGGCCGAGACGGTCACCACCCCGCTGCTGCCGGAGGACTACCTCGACCTGGTCGCGCCGCTGCGCGCCGGCGCCGCCCTGCGCGGCCGGATCGTCGCCGTGCGACCGGAGACCCGGGACGCGGCGACCGTGGTCATCCAGCCCGGCCGGGGCTGGCGCGGCCACGTCCCCGGACAGTACGTGCGCCTCGGCGTGGACGTCGACGGGGTCCGCCAGTGGCGCGCCTACTCGGTCACCTCGGTGCCCGGCAGCCGGGACGGCCGCCTCGCGATCACCGTCAAGGCGATCCCGGACGGCAAGGTCAGCAACCACCTGGTCCGCCGCACGCGGCCCGGGACGATCGTCCAGCTCGACCAGGCGCAGGGCGACTTCGTGCTGCCCGAGTCGGCTCCGGAGCGGGTCCTCCTGCTCACCGCGGGCAGCGGCATCACCCCGGTCATGGCGATGCTCCGCGCCGGCCTGCACACCCGCGCCGACGTGGTGCTGGTGCACTCCGCGCCCACCCCGGACGACGTGATCTTCGGTGCGGAACTGCGGGCGCTCGCCGAGCGGGGCGCGCTGCGGCTGGTCGAGCGGCACACCGACACCGACGGGCTGCTCGGCGTGCACGAACTCGACGACCTGGTCCCCGACCACGTCGAGCGGGAGACCTGGGCCTGCGGCCCGGTCGGCATGCTCGACGCGGTCGAGGGGTACTGGACCTCCCGAGGCGTCGCCGAGCGGCTGCACACCGAGCGGTTCCGCCCCACCGTGATCTCCCCCGGGGAGGGCGGCACGGTCACCTTCACCGGCTCCGGGACGACCGTCGAGGCCGACGGCGCCACCCCGATCCTCGACGCCGGCGAGAACGCCGGCGTGCTGATGCCCTCCGGGTGCCGGATGGGGATCTGCTTCGGCTGCGTGCTCCCGCTGCGCCAGGGCGCCGTACGCGACCTGCGCAACGGCGACCTCACCACCGCCGTCCCCGGCGACGGCGTGCTCATCCAGACCTGCGTGTCGGCGGCGGCCGGTACCTGCGACATCGAACTCTGAGAGGAGGCCTGCACGTGACCGTGATCCAGAAGAAGGCCGTCAACCCGATCGCCCACCTGAGCGCCGAGGACATCGAGATCATCGGCAAGGAGCTGGACGCGATCCGGGACCGGGTGATCGCCGACCGGGGGGAGCGGGACGCCCGCTACATCCGCAAGGTGATCAAGACCCATCGGACGCTGGAGCTGAGCAGCCGCGCGGTGCTGCTCTTCTCCTTCTTCCCGCCGGCCTGGATCGTGGGCACCGCCGGCCTCGCGGTGGCGAAGATCCTGGACAACATGGAGATCGGTCACAACGTCCTGCACGGGCAGTGGAACTGGATGCGCGACCCGAAGATCCACTCCACTACCTGGGACTGGGACCACGTCTCCCCGCCCGACCAGTGGCAGCACTCGCACAACCAGCTGCATCACCGGTACACCAACGTGATCGGCAAGGACAACGACCTCGGGTACGGCATCATGCGCGTCGACGAGGACCAGCCCTGGCACCCGGTCCACCTCGGCCAGCCGCTGTGGAACCTGATCAACGCCTGTTTCTTCCAGTACGGCATCGCCGCGTACGACCTGGAGCTTGGCCACAACCTGCGCGAGGGCCGGCACAAGGCCCCGGAGTTCCGGGCCAGGGCCCGCGCGGTCGGTCGCAAGATCCGTCGCCAGGTGCTCAAGGACTACATCGTGCACCCGCTGCTGTCCGGCCCGTCCTTCCTGAGCACGCTGGCCGCGACCTTCACCGCGAACCTGATCCGCAACGTGTGGAGCCACTCGGTGATCATGTGCGGGCACTTCCCGAACGGAGTGGAGACCTTCGAGAAGACCTCGATCGAGGGCGAGACCCGGGGCGAGTGGTACCTGCGGCAGATGCTCGGCTCGGCCAACATCAGCGGCAGCAAGCTGATGCACATCATGACCGGCAACCTGTCGTTCCAGATCGAGCACCACCTCTTCCCCGACCTGCCGAGCAACCGCTACCAGGAGATCGCCCCGCAGGTCCGGGCGCTCTTCGACCGGTACGGGCTGAAGTACACCACCGGCCCGCTGCCCAAGCAGGTCGCCTCCGCGTGGTGGAAGGTCATCCGGCTCTCCCTGCCGAACCGGCGCCGCGACCGGAGGCAGCCGGTCGCGCCGGCGCTGGTCTCCTCCGGGGCGGCCTGACCCGTCGCCCGACCCGGCCTCGCACGTCGCCCGCCGACCGGACACCCATCTCTCGGTGTCCGGGCCGGCCGGGCCGCTGTCGTTCCTGCCGGTGTGCGTGGACTACCGCCGGGCGGTGGGTGTCACGGGTTGACGAAGTCCCGCACCTGGCCGTAGATGGTGGCGTCGTTCTGCAGGCTGGTGTGGAAGACACAGGCCGTCTGGGTGTTGGTCGCGCCGGAGAGGATCGTGCTGTCCACCGGGTTGATGACCCCGTCACAGGGGGAGCGCCAGGTGCCGTAGCCGAAGGCGCCGGGCGTCTCGTCGCCGGAGTTGAGGGTGGCGAGGAAGGCCGAGCTGACCCGCATCTCCACGCAGGCGGTGCTGACGCAGGTGTTCGCCGAGCTGGTGCCGTGGTTGGGGCCGCCGAGGGAGACCCATCGGTCGACCTTGCCGCTGCCGGCGAGGTTCTTCAGGTAGTAACGGGAGGACAGCCCGCCCATCGAGTGGGTGATGATGTCCACCTTGGTCGCGCCGGTGCCGGCCAGCAGCTTGTCGACCTCCTGGCTGACCGTCTGCGCGGTGGTCGCGTTGGACTGGCTGGTGTTGTAGGAGAACGCCCGCAGGTGGCTCGACGGCCACCCGTCGGCCTGGAAGCGGCTGATCATCGTGTTCCAGGTCGAGGCGCTGCTGTTCCAGCCGTGCACGAACAGGATCGGGTTGCTCGACGGCGTGTACGAGGCGGCCTGCGCGGGGGAGGGGAGGCCGACCAGGGTCGCGGTGGCGACCGTGAGGGCGAGCAGCCATCTCGTCAGGAGCGATGCCACGGGGGTGGGTCCTTCCGGGGGAGACCGGCGGCGCCGCCGGTCGGCGGGCCGCCCACGAGCCGTCCACGTGCCTGTTCGGCACCTCGGAGGGGGTGCGACACGGGCTCGGGGGGACCCACGTCGTCCGAGGTGCGGGAATGTTACCGACGGGTTGCCATCAGATGTCAATACATCGATGCAAGGTGACTGTCGGTCGACCGGCGACGCCAGCGGGTGGTGGCGGGTCTCCGGGGGTGCCTGGCAGACTTTCCGGAGGTCACCGCAGGCGGAGGGACGTGGGTCCATGACGGGAAACGGGCACGACCTCCGGCCGGACGCCGAGACCTTCACCCTGTTCGGCGCCCGGGTGACCATCGTCGACGCCGCCGGGCTGCTCGCCGCGGCCGGCGCGGCCCGGTCGAGCTGCTCGCCGACGCCACCTTCCCCGCCCCGGTGCGCGCCGTGCGACTCACCGTCCGGCCGCCGACGGCACGCACCGCTTCGACGCGGAGGTCCGCACCTCCGCCGGCCGCGCGGTCGGGCTGCTGGCCCTGGGCGTCGCCGGCCCGGCCGGAG
>NZ_JAEVHJ010000031.1:0-36115 GCF_016802855.1 Micromonospora sp. ATA51
AGAACCAGATGAAGCCCTTGGAGCGCTCGGCCATGTTGAGGGTGACCCGGTGGGTGGCGTTGCGGACTCGGATCTGCAGCCACGGCTCTGGCTGGTTCGCCGGTGCGGCACCGGCCGGGACTCGATGTCCAACTCGACGGACAGGTCCTGGTTCTGCGTCCAGTACTCGAACAACTCATCCGTGAGCTGGTTTGCGGCGGCCTCCAGTGACGCCTTGCGGGCCTCATAGTCCGCTTCGGCGAACTCTTCGCTGGCGACGCCGGCCAGCCGCAGCAGCGCCAGCGCCGTGCGTTCCCCTGGCTTGAGGCTGTCCTCATCGGTGTGTTGCAGGCGTTCGATCGAGACGCTGCCGGGCAGAACGCTGTACTCGTCGAAATACTGGATCTTTGGGAGCCGGCGGGCGAGAATCTGCCGGGCCTCGTGGTCGAGATCGCGCTCTTCTAGATCTCCGGCAAGCTCGGCAGCGGCTGGCGGTGGCTCTTCCTCGGTCCTCAGCGCGTCGACCGTCTCTCCTTGGGTCTTCTTGGCGTACCTGCCCCGGTCGAGCCCAGCCTTCTCCACCAAGTGCCCAATCGCTTTGGCCTCGCTGATGATCGGCCCGGCCCACCAGGTGTCCGTGCTGCCGTAGCGGCGAGCGGTCGCGACGTGGGTGGCGATCACAGATCCCTTGCCGAGCTCGGCCTCCACCGCGGCGACGTCGTCGGTGTCGAGCGCGAAGGTGAGCTGAATCGGCTCCACGAGGCCGGTTTTCGCCTTGTCCCGGTTGTAGCTGCTGCGGGGGTAGTCCCGCAGCGGTTCGAACGTCGTCGGGTGGCCGCTGGGCAGCGAGTTGAAGCGGTAGATGGCTTCCAGCACGGCGGTCTTGCCCGCCTCGTTCTTGCCCACTAGGGCAGTCATATGGTCGTCGACGAGGAACTCACCGGAGTCGGCGATGCTCTTGTACTTCGTGATCTGCGCCTTGGTGACGCGCATCCTGGTCTCGCCCCTTAATTGATCTTCAGTATTCGAGTGCACGCGTAGCGTAGTCGGCGGCACCGACAACATCCTGGGCTCAGATGGCCGGTGAACTGGCTGACCAGGACCCGGTTGAGGTGTTCGCGGACCCGGATCTGTCAGCGCGCTCGTGGCACGAACGTGCTGGGGGGGGGGCGGTCGCCCGATCGGGCGACACGGCAGGCGGTGCTCACATAATCCGCATTACCGGCGCGGTCCAGTGGGCCCGGCGAGCAGCCCGCGATTGGAACACTTACATCAACGAATGCGCAGCATCGAGCACCGGCACCGTCCTGGCGAGCTGACACGAGGGTGCCGCTGGTGGTGGCTGCTTACCAGGCAAGCGGGGCGGTTATAACCATGGGCGTTCCTTCGGCCGAATGCGTCGCCCCCCAGTCTAGCCACGCAGAGTGCATGCGATACCTCTAGCTGGGGGTCTGGAATAGCCGAGTTAAGTCCACCGACTGCTGCCAGCGAGGGCGTTCGAAGCCCTTCGCCAACCGAGCGGCGCCTCACGGCATGTCCAGCCTGTCTTCGATCGAATCCAGATAGCTTGACTCGCCGACCAGTTGAAAGTGGCACGCGCGGCAGTACCAAACATCACCTGACATGGCGAAGGGGCTGGGGAGGGGCTGGGGTCACCCCCGGCCCCTTCTCAGAGTTCGATCAGGAGGTCTTGCGCGCGGCCTCGACGATCACGCGCTCCACCTTCTCCGGCTGCGAGACCATGGACAGGTGCGCGGCCTTGATCTCGGTGGTGTGCGCGTTGGCTCGCTTCGCCATGTATCGCTGGGTGGCCGGCGGGATGACGTTGTCGACCGTGCCGATCACGTCCCAGGTGGGGATCGAGGTCCAGGCTGGCGTGCCGGACGGTTCGCCCAGCGTGGACGCGTTGAGCGGGCGTTGCCCTGCGGCCAGCATGGCGCCCTTCTTCTTGGGCTCGTCGTTGGCGAAGATGCCCGGGAAGAGGTCCGGTTGGATGTACGTGTCGGTGTACGATCCCGACCCGTCCTTCGGCGACACGGTCCTGATGGCCGGGCCGACCTGGCTGCCCGGGTTCAGCTCGGTGAGGCTCAGCAGGGAGTCGCCTTCGGCAGGGACGTACGCGTCGACGTAGACCAGCGCCTTGACGTTGGTGTTGTCGCGTGCCGCGTTGCTGATTAGGAAGCCGCCGTACGAGTGTGCGACGAGGACGACCGGGCCGTCGATGGTGGCGAGGAAGTCGCCCAGGTACTTCGAGTCGCTGGCGACGCCGCGCAGGGGGTTGGCTACCACGTCGACGGTGTAGCCGTCGTGCTGGAGGCGCTCGGTGACGCCGCTCCACGTGGAGCCGTCGGCCCATGCGCCGTGGACCAGCACCACGGTCGGCTTGGGGCCACTGGCGGTCGAGGCGGCCGCGACACCGGGGACCAGCGCGGCGACACCACCGGCCAGGGCGAGGCCGAGGGCGGCATTGCGTAGGGAGAGTTTCATCGTGGTCCTTATCGCGAGTGGGCGCCGTGCTCGGCGCGGCGTCTTCGCAGAACACCAGCCTCGGCCGGGGACCGGACCCTCGAAACAGATCACCTGCCCGGGCGCCGGTCGCCGCGTACCGGGCGAGTGCCTCACCCGAACAGATCAGCGGGACCACGTTCCCGCAGCTCGGAATGCTTCTAGCGGCCCAGTTCGGGCAGCGGTACGACGGCTGTGTCGTCGGCCACATCGAAGGATCCCGGCATGGTGTGCATGGCGTTGGCGAGCTGCACCCGGGAGCGGACGCCGAGCTTGGCGAAGACGGCCCGCAGGTGGGTGGCTACGGTGTTGGGCGAAAGGTCCAGCTCCGCGCCGGCCTGCCGGTTGGTGCGGCCGGCGCCGATCAGCCGGGCCACCCGCAATTCGCTGTCGGTCAGCGCGCCCCAGCCGCTGACCGGCCGGGCCGGGGCCGCCGCCCAGGGCTTGCGGCGGCTGCCCGCCGCCTGCAGGCCACGTTGCAGCGCACCCAGGGCCGGCTTGTTGCCGGCCTTGTCGAAGAAGTGCCACGCGTCGCCGAGCTGGCCGACGGCCTCCCGGTGCTCGCCGGCGTCGAGCAGAGCGAAACCGTGATCGACCAGCGCGCTGGCCAGCAGCATCGGCCGGGGGCTCGCGCGCAGGATCTCGACCGCCTGGGCGAGGAGTGACAGGTCACCCTCGACGACGCCGCGCACCTGCACCGCCAGTCCCGCGAAGCTGCGCACGCCCGGATTGCGCTCGGCGCCGATGGCGGCCAGCGCCACCGCCTCGGCGACGAACTCGGCGTCGCCGGCCGCGAGGCCGATCTGCGTGAAGACCCGCATCCACCCCGGCCACCAGGGCCAGTAGCTGCGGGACTCCCGCGCGGCCATCAGGTGCGGCTTCAGGATGCGTACGCTTTCCGCGACCTCGCCGCGCGCCGAGGCGAGCCAGCCCCGCATGAGCACCAGGCCCGGCATCCGCACGTCGTCGTCGGCCTGGCTGTGCCGCTCGGCGGGGGCCAGGTACTCGTACGCCTTGTCCAGGTCGCCGCGGCCGAGAGCGATGGAGCTGAGGATCATCCAGGCTTCGATCGCGTACGCGTGGTTGCCCAGGTCGTCGCCGAGGCGCACCAGGGTGAGGGCGTCGGCCTCGGCGTCGTCGAAGCGGCTCAGGTTGAAGTCCTGCCACATCTGGGCGAACAGCACGGACGGCGGCAGGGTGTCGCTGTGCCGGGCGGCGGCGAGCAGTTCCTCGGCCTCGTCGTAGCGGTCCAGCAGCTGCAGCGCGGTGATCTCCTCGCCGAGGTAACGGGTGCCGGCCAGCTCCCGCAGGCGGCGGAACTGGGTGAGCGCGTCAGCGTGCCGGCCCTCGTTGCGGGCGACCTCGCCGAGGACCTCGGTGGCGAGCTCCTCGGCGAGCCGGTCGTCGAGCCGCACCGCCTCGGTCAGCGCGGCCCGGGCGGCGGCCAGCGCGATCGCGGCCGGCTCGGTGCGGGTCATGGTCAGCGCCTCGACAGCGGTCAGCCGGGCTCGTAGATTCTCGGAGACCCCGGGTAGCGCGAGGGTCTCCCGGATACGCCGCACCATGTCGGCGAGTCGCCCCATGGGCCAGAGAGCGCGGGCGATCTCGAGCTGGATCCGAGCCTTGCCGTCGACGCTGGGCGTCTCGGCCAGCACCCGGTCGGCGGTGCTGATCGCCTCGGCCGGACGCTGAGCGCGCACCAGGGCTTCCACAGCTTGAAGCCCGACCTCGCACCGTTCCCGATCGGCCGGGTCGAGCAGGCACAGGGCCTTACGAAGCAGGTCTCCGGCTGTCTCCGGCGGGCTCTGGGCAGCGGCCTGCCGGAGCACCTCGACAGCCTCTCGGTCGCCTTGCACGGCGCAGGCCTGCACGTGCGGCGCCGCAGCAATCGGCCCATGACCGGACGTCAGCAGGTAATGCCAGCAGCGCCGGTGCAGCGACCGCCGGTGCGAGGGCAACAGGTCGGCGTAGACCGACTCGCGAACCAGGTCGTGCCGGAACGCGACGCGCGCCTCGGCCTCGACCATCAGCCCGGTGGCGACGACCAGCTCGAGCCATCCGGTCCGGAGCGGCTCGGTGGCCAGCCGTGGGGCATCCTCGACCGGCAGCGGCCGGCCGAGGACCGCGGCGAGCTGCACGAGCTCGCTCACGTCGGCCGACAGCGCGGCCATCCGGCGCCGGGTACTGGTGATCAACCCGGCGGGGACGCCGCCCTCCATCCGGCCGTCGGTCTTCTCCCGAGCGAGCCCGTCGAGCAGTTGCACAGTCAGGAAGGGGTTGCCGCCGACCCCGCGCAGCAGCTCGTACGCCCGGCCGGTGGGCAGCTCGCCGAGATGCGCGACGGCCATCTGCTCGATGTCGGATGATGCCAGCGGCCCGAGCTCCAGCCGGTGCAAGTGGACGCCGTCCACGGCGGAAGAGGTCAGCTCGTCGATCGCGGGCCCGTGCGCCTCGCGGCTGGTCAGCAGCCAGACCACCGGGGAGCCGGCAAGCCTTCCGGGCAGGATGCGCAACGCGAAGCGGCTCAGCCGGTCGGCCCATTGCGCGTCGTCGATCGCGATCAGCACCGGACCTCGTGTCGCCAGTTCCTCCAGCAGAGTCGCGATGCGGTCGACCAGCCACAGGTGCTGGTCGTACAGATCCGCGAGCCTGGTGAATCCGTCACTGTCGAGCAGGGGGCGGGAGCCCGAGCGGAGCGCCACCAGCAGCGGAGCGCCTGGCGCGATCTGGTCCATCTCCTCGGCCTTGCCGAACCCCGCCGCGAATCCCTGCCGGGTCGCCTGCTCGGCGATCGCTTGCAGCATCGCCGTCTTACCGATCCCGGCCTCGCCGGTGACCAAAATGATCGTGCCCTGCCCGGTGTGCGCCGCTGCCCGCAACGCCGCGATGGCCCGGGACAGCTCGGCGCCCCGGCCCCTAAGCTCGGTCCCCGCCATGGGCGGACCTTATCAGTTTTGTTACGAGACTGACTCCCTGAAATGGCCGTCCGCGGGTTCGACCTCGCCGCACTCCACGCAGGTCAGGACCGCGCGGACCGGGTGCTGCGCCGGCCCGTGGACGGCGACCTGCTCCGGCCTGCCGGGCATCCACTTGTCGCCCCACTGCATCAGCGCCACCAGCACCGGCAGCAGCTCCTGGCCGCGTTCGGTGAGGTGATACTCGTAGCGGGCCGGGCGGTCCTGGTACCGCTCTTGGCTGACCACCTCGCCGTCGAGCAACGCGCCGAGCCGCTCGGTCAGGATGTTGCGGCTGATCCCGGTCTGGACCCGGATCTCCTCGAAGCGGCGATGGCCGTGGAAGATCTCGCGCAGGATCACCGGCGTCCACCATTCGCCCACGAGGTCGAGGGATCGCGCGATCGAGCAGGGTAGATGGCCGACGGACGAGCGCTTCATGGCCGCACATTACTCCAGCTCACGACGCGAACGGATGAGACCGTGGAGGCGGCCACCGGCCCGCGACCGCCGCGGCCGCGCCACTGGCTGATCCGTTGAGGTGATTCCCGGCAAACCGGGCCCTGATCTGCTGGGGGCATGTTTCCAGGACATGACGGGATGCCCGATTTTTTGGGACGTGGCGAGGACCTCGACACCGCTCTCGAGGTGCTGCACGGAACCCGGGCCACCGGGATCGGCGCGGTCGTCGCGGTCACCGGTGAGGCGGGCATCGGCAAGACCATGTTCATCACCGAGCTCCGTGAGCGGGCGGTCGGCGACGGCTTCGCCACCGGGCGAGCAGCGGCCCTGGAATCCGGCGGCATCGCACCGATCGCACCTCTGCTGACCGCCCTGCGCTCGGGACCGGCGCCGGTACTGTCGCAGGCCGACTTCGGCGCGCTCGCAACGTACGCCTCCCGCCCGATCTGGCTCGTCGACCGGCTCACCGGCCAGCTGCGGGCACGGGCCACCGCCACCCCGATCCTCATCTGCGTCGAAGACCTTCAGTGGGCCGACGCGGCCACCCGGTACGTCCTCCGCGTCCTCCCCGCGCAGCTCGTCAGCTCGGCCATCGTCTGGCTGTTCTCCAGTCGGCTGCCCCTCGACGCGATCGCGGACGACGTCGCAGTGCACGAGATCCTTCTCGGTCCGTTGCCGCTCTCCGTACCCGAGGCGGGTGGAAACCCCCTGCTCGCCGTGGCGCTGACGCGGGGACAAGTGGCCGAGGCGGTGCGGCACATGCTGAGCTCACTGCCGTCGACCGCCAAGGAACTTCTCACCGCCGCCGCAGCGCTCGGACCCTCGTTCACTGTCGAATCGCTCGGCGCGCTCCCGGACCATGACGCGCTCGCCCGCCTCGTACGCGAAGGCTTGCTCGCCGACGACGGGAGGCGCCTGCACTTCCGCCACGAGCTGCTCAGACAGGCCCTCCTCATCTGAACGGGTTAGCCCCCGCGCGGTCTCCCCTCCCGGCCCGGGGAAGGTCCTGATCCGGTCGGGTGATCCGCCCGCGCGCCCGTCGCGGTGCCTGAAGCGGCAAACCACCAGGGGAAGGAACCGCCATGCCGACCATCACCACCACCGACGCGCCGAGATTTTCTACAAGGACTGGGGCGACGGACAGCCGATCGTCTTCAGCCACGGCTGGCCGCTGAACGCCGACATCTGGGACAACCAGCTCAAGATCGTGGCCGACCATGGCTACCGGGGCATCGCGCACGACCGTCGCGGGCACGGCCGCTCCACCCAGACCTGGGCGGGCAACGACATGGACACGTACGCCGACGACCTCGCCGCGCTCGTCGACACCCTCGACCTCCGCGACGTTGTCCTGGTCGGACACTCGACCGGCGGCGGCGAGGTCGTCCGTTACCTCGGCCGGCACGGCACCTCCCGCGTCGCCAAGGTGGTGCTGCGCGGCGCGGTCGTCCCGCATCTGCTGGGCACGGCCGAGGACCCGGGCGGCGCTCCGATGGCGGTCTTCGACCAGCTGCGGGCCCGGCTCGGCGATCGCTCGGAGTTCTACCGCGGTCTCGCCGAGCCGTTCTACGGCAACAACCGGCCCGGCGCGAACGTCTCACAGGGCGTCCGCGACGCGTTCTGGCTGATCAGCATGACGGTCGGGCTCAAGGCCGCGTACGACTGCATCGCCGCGTTCTCCGAGACCGACATGACCGGGGACCTGCGCGGCATCGACGTGCCGGTGCTGCTCTCGCACGGCGACGACGACCAGATCGTGCCGATCCAAGCCTCCTCCGAACGCTCGATCAAGCTGCTGCCCAACGCCACTTTGCAGGTGCACCCGGGTGCCCCGCACGGCCTGGTGGGCCGTTTCGAGCAGGACTTCAACCAGGAACTTCTCGACTTCATCAAGAGCTGAGATCGACGCCGGCGCCGCGCGGCGCCGGCCCGCGATCACCCCGAACGGGAAATCATGACCGACCTGCCGTACGAGACAGCCGAGCTTCTTCGCGACCGGTAGCCTCCGGCGCGCCCGCTCAGGCGATGAGCCGGTAGGCCGAGCCGCTGCTGCTCGGGACCCACGCGTCGGGCAGCGCCGCTGCCAGCGCGTGCTGGGCCCGCCAGCCGGTGCAGTGCCCCGGGACGAGAAGATCGGGCCCGGCCTCGCGGAGCGCCTCAACGGTACGGTCGATGATCGGTGCGAAGGCCGTGCCGCCGAGGTGCAATCCGCCGACGAGCGCGTGCAGTCGCGGTATGCCCGTGAGCCGCTGGGCGTGGCGGACGATGTTGACGGCTCCGGCGTGGCCGCAACCGGTGAGGACGACCAGGCCCCGGCCTCGCAGGTTGACCACGAGCGCCTGGTCATCGACGACCAGCGGGTCGGGCTCCCACGCGGTGCCGTTCCAGGCCTGGTGGGCGGCCGGCATACCGCGCTCGAAGTCGGTGGTGCGGTCGACCTCCCCGGTGATCAGGACGCTCCCGTCGACGAGCAGCGACGGCTCGCGCCGTTCGATCACCTCGAACCCTTCGCCGGTCAGGGCTCGCTTGCTCAGGGTGGGCAACTGTTGGGCGGGAGCACCGGGGACGGCGAGCCGTCGGCGGATCCAGACCCGGGGGTGCAGCACCATCGGCAGTGCTCGGGTGCCGCGTTTGCCGGCCAGGCCCGCGAGGCCGCCGGCGTGGTCGAAGTGGCCATGGCTGAGCACGACGGCCTGGATCCGGGTGAGGTCGACGCCGAGGCGTTCGGCGTTGACGACCATCGCGTCGGGCGACAGACCCGTGTCGAACAGCAAGGTCGTCGTGGTGTTCCCGCGGCGGACGGTCACGAGCGCGGCGAAACCGTGCTCGGCTCGCAGCCCGACGGTCGTCGATCCTGCTTCGAATTGGGGCGCACTCGCGACGCCGGCTTTGAACGGGGCGCGGACGGCCCGGTCGTCGCCGTCGAGCAACGCGTCGTAGACGTTGTCGACCAGCGTGGTGATGGTGACCTCGTCGACCGGCGCGAGCGTGATGGGGTCCACGGCCGGCCCGCCGGCCGGCCGTGGACCCGATGCGGCGACGGCCCGTGGCCGTCGCCGGTGTCACACATCGGTGGCGACGACCTGGACGAGCCCCGTTTCGACGTCGTAGACGAGCCCGGAGACCTGCCACCCGTGCGCCGGCGATCCCGGGGCCGCCAGCAGGGCCGCATCGACCTTGACCGAGGCGTAGGGATTACTGACCGCCTTGTCCGGCAGTCGATCGGCGGGGATCTCGAAGTACTCGGCGAGCAGGTCCGGGAAGGCCGCGAGGTCGGTCATGCCGCAGTCGGTGTGATGCAGCACGACGAGGTTCCAGTCGCCGCCCGGGCCGCCGCCGTTGGCCTTGCCGACCCGGCCGAGCATCGCCATGGTTTTGAACAGCGCGGGCGTGACCCGGCCGCCCACGTTGCGGATGATCGCCGCCTCCCCGAGCTCCACCCCGAGCACGACGCCGGGATCCACCCTCGGGTCGACGCAGCCGATGATCATCGTGCGGCGCGAGGGATTGATTCGCAGCCCGGGGATGAACCGATGGGTGGCGAAGTCGGCGTTGCGTCGGGTCAAGTCCTCGATGACGGTCATCATGCCTCCTGGGTGGTCAGTTCTGGCTGGACGAGGTTCGGCCCGTGGTGGTCCGCCGCTCGGTCAGTCGCTGCCGGAGCAGCACCAGGCCGAGCCCGGCGAGGAACCAGACCGCGAGAACCACCAGGGACCACGCGGCGTGGGAGCCGTCGAAGTAGCCGTATTTGTTCACGGCTCGCACGGCGGCGCCGGGCGGAAGGATCGCGGAGACCGCCTGCGCCCACCGGGGAAGCAGGTCGTATCCGATGGTCGCTCCGCTGGTCGCGTTGCCGACGGTGGTGAGGATCAGCACGGCCAGGCCGATGCCGGCCGGTCCGAGCCACGCCCCCAGGGCTTTGGTGCTGAAGGCACTGGCGAGCGAAAGGAGAGTGAGGGAGAGCGCCAGCAGCGGGAACGGCGCCGTCAGTGAGCCGTAGATCGGGCCGGCGATGGCGGCCGCGCCGAGGCCGATCGCGACCGCGAACCCGGCCATGGCGTACAGCCGGTGACGAAGGCGCACCTTTGCGGCAGCGCCCGTGAGGCCCTGCGCGAGAACGAACGAGGAGAGGGTGACGCCGAAGACGACGTAGAAGGCCGACAGACCGCGGCTGTCGTAGTCCGCCAGGGGCGCGATGTCGGTTTCCTGCACGGTGAATCCGGCGTGGGCGGCCAGGCCGGAGACGAGCTTCCGGGCGGCGCCGCTCTCACTGAAGCCGCTGGCCCCGGCGTACTCGAAACGCAGTGTCGTCGGCGAGGTGGCACCGAGAACACCGATGGCGTCTCCGTCACGCGTTATGGCGGCGCCGTCCTGGATGCTCGCGACCTCGGTGACCTCGACGGAGTCTCCCAGGCCGGACTGAGCCGCGGTCGCGAGCTGGGACCCGACCACTGCGATGGGCAGGTGCTGGGGCGTGGGATCCCGCTGAAGCCCGACGTAAACAGCGATGAACGCGCCGCCAATGATCAATCCGGTGATGACCAGGGCCAGCCAGGCCGCGTGCTCGGTGGTCCGGGGCCTGGTGGGGCTTGGATCGGGTAACGACATGAGGGCTTCCTCGACTAGAGTGGTTTGAATGTCCAACCAAAAGAAGGTTACCGCATCTGGTTTGAAAATCAAACCGCCTCGGGATGCGCTGTCCGTCGCCCTCGACGCGGTCAACGACCGGTGGTCGCTGCACATCGTGCGAGCGCTGGCGTTCGGTGCCTCGCGGTACACCGAGATCCTGAGAGCCGTCGGGGCGCCGAGAGACATCCTTTCCTCGCGGCTACGCAAGCTCACCGAATCCGGGATCCTGCGTCCCCGGTCGGCGGAGGACGGCGCGACCGCGGGGTACGAACTCACCCAGAAGGGCAAAGACCTCGGGCAGGTCATCCTCGTGCTCAAACGATGGGGCGACACCTACCGCGAGGACGACGTGCCGCCGGTCGACTTCATCCACGACGTCTGCGGCCAGGTGTTCGTCGCCGAGGTGCTCTGCCAGGCATGCGGCAGGCCCATCCGCTCAGGGGAGTTCTCCCTCGCCCACGAACCCGGCGACTGCCCCGCCTGAGTCACGGTCAGGCGGGTCCGGCCGGTGTCACGTTCACCAGCCAGGCAATGCCGTACTTGTCGACGCATCGGCCGAAGAGCGCACCCCATGGCGACCTGGCGAGCGGCGTCGTCACTGTGCCGCCCGCGGAGAGCCCTTCCCAGTAGCCGGTGACCTCTGCCTCGTCGTCACCGCCCAAGGCGACCGAGAAGGCACCCGCGGGGGCGCCGTCCGGAGGCGTCGTCGTGTCCGCGGCGAACAGCACTGTTCCGGTCGCCCCCTTGAGCATCGAGTGGGCGACCAAGTCGTCCTGTGAGGAGTCCTGCGCCGAGCGCATGTCCGCGAACGTCGCGATCTCCAGATCACCCCCGAAGACCGACTGATAGAACGTCATCGCCTCGCGGGCGTCGCCGTTGAAGCTCAGGTACGGGCTGATACGAGTGGGCATCTCGAACCTTTCCAGTGTCAGACGCTGGTGAGTACGGCGGCGACGGCGGCCGGCTGATCCCATTGCGGCCAGTGCGCCGCATCCTGGAACGTGTGCCGCTCGGCCCGTTCGAACAGAGACTGGAGATGCTTAGCGACGCCGGGGTTGAAGAAGGGGTCGTGCACGCCGAAGGCCACGACAACCGGAACATCCAGCTTGGCCAGGTCGCCCGCCGCGATGCGCGCCTCCTGCAAGCCGATATCGGTGAACAGTTCGGCGGTCCAGGCCCGGACGGACGCGATCGAGTCCGGCTGCCCCGCGCCGCCGTAGAACTGCGGCAGGATCGCCGTCGCTCCCACACCCTCGGGGTCGGTCGGCCCACGATTCAATCGCCGGTCGGTGAAGTTGAGCATCCAGCCCAGAATCTTCGGGTCGGCGAGGACCGCGTCGGCCAGCGGCGTGAAAGCTGGATCCGCGAGCAGCCGGATGAACTCGGGAAAGCCGAGTGTGGGCGATTCGCCGAAATAGGTGTTCAGAAGCACGAGCCGGCTGACCCGCTCCGGGTTGCTCAACGTGTAGTTGATGACAACGGGGCCGCCGGAGTCATGCCCAACCAGAACGGGCCGGTCGAGGGCCAGGCCGTCGATGACCTTGGCGAGTTCGCCCTCCCGCTGGCCCGGATTGAGCGGCCAGGCCGCTTCACGCCCCGATCGGCCGTACCCGAGGAAGTCGAAGGTGACCACGTGCCGTCCGGCGAGCTCCGGCAGCAGGCGCCGGTAAATCCGTGAGTCGTCGGGGTAGCCGTGCGTCATCACGATCGCGGGACCCACGCCGGGGTACTCGTTGACCTGCAGATGACCCTTGGTTGTCTCTATCCGGTGCTCGATCTCTGAACTCATGATGCCTCCGTCGGTACTGCGGCACGGGCCGCGCGGCTGCTCCGGCTCCAGCCAATCGCGTCCCGCACGCTGGCGAATCACCTGAAGGAATCAGCGCGGGAGCCCGCACGGCCGGGCCAGCCACCGCGGAGGTCACCTGTTCGTATTAGTACTGCAACCCGGTGTTGCGACCGGTGCTGAGCTGGCTCGTCGACTGGTCGTGTTGGGTTTCCGAGGCTGTAGGGGCGTAGCGATGGGGCTTGGATTACTTGTTCGCGGAGGTGGCGGGTCGATTTGCTCGGGTGCAGCCACGCCGGTATGTGGCCGCGTATCTGGGTGATCCGGGTGGTCTCCTGATCGCCGTTCGACTGGCTGGTGTCAGATGATTCGGTGGTCGAGGGCGGTGTGGCGGCGTCCGGCGCCGACGGTGCGGACGGCGGCGGCGAGGGCGCGGCGGGAGCCGACGAGGACGACGAGTTGCTTGGCGCGGGTGACGGCGGTGTAGAGCAGGTTGCGTTGCAGCATCATCCACGCGCTGGTGGTCAGGGGGATGACCACTGCGGGGTATTCGGAGCCTTGGGAGCGGTGGATCGTGATGGCGTAGGCGTGGGCGAGTTCGTCGAGTTCGTCGAAGTCGTAGTCGATGCTCTCGTCCTCGTCGGTGCGCACGGTCAGGGACTGCTCCTCGGCGGACAGGGCGGTGACGACGCCGACGGTGCCGTTGAACACGCCGGCTTGGCCCTTGTCGTAGTTGTTGCGGATCTGGGTGACCTTGTCGCCGATCCGGAACACCCGTCCGCCCATCCGCCGTTCCGGTTGCCCGTCGCGGGCGGGGGTGAGGCGCTGTTGCAGCAGCCCGTTGAGTGCGCCCGCGCCGGCGGGTCCGCGGTGCATGGGGGTGAGGACCTGCACGTCGCGGCGCGGGTCGAGCCCGAAGCGCGCGGGGATGCGGGTGCAGGCGACGTCGACGGTGAGGGCGGCGGTGGCGTCGGTGTCGTCGCAGGCGAACAGGAAGAAGTCCGACAGG
The DNA here is from genome assembly GCF_016802855.1 of Micromonospora sp. ATA51. Taxonomy (NCBI): domain Bacteria; kingdom Bacillati; phylum Actinomycetota; class Actinomycetes; order Micromonosporales; family Micromonosporaceae; genus Micromonospora; species Micromonospora sp. ATA51. The sequence continues at coordinate 13,325 of NZ_JAEVHJ010000031.1, forward strand.
CCTTCCAGGAGGGGTGGGCGGCCGGCGTTGATGCGGTGGGCGTTGGTGACGACGCCGGACTGGGCGGCCTGGCGGAAGATCTGCGTCAGCCGCACCCGGGGGATGGCGGGGGCGGCGAGCAGGTCGCGCAGGACCTCTCCGGCGCCGACGGAGGGGAGTTGGTCGACGTCGCCGACCAGCAGCAGGTGCGCACCGGGCGGGACGGCCTTGACGAGCTTGTTGGCCAGGATGAGGTCGAGCATCGACGCCTCGTCCACGACCAGGAGATCGACGTCGAGGGGGTTGTCCCGGTCGTAGGTGGCATCCCCGCCGGGGCGTAGTTGCAGCAGCCGGTGCACGGTGGCGGCGGGATGCCCGGTCAGCTCCGACAGGCGCTTCGCGGCGCGGCCGGTCGGGGCGGCGAGGGTGACCTTGGCCTTCTTCGCGGCGGCGAGTTCGACGATCGACCGCACAGTGAAGCTCTTGCCGCACCCAGGCCCACCAGTCAGCACCGCGACCTTGGAGGTGAGCGCGAGCCGGACCGCCTGCTCCTGCTCCGCGGCCAGGTCCGCGCCGGTGCGGACCTTCAACCAGGCCAGGGCCTTGTCCCAGTTGACGTCAGCGAAGTGAGGCAGCCGGTCGGCTCGGACTCCCAGCAGCCGCTGCAGGGACCCGGCCAAAGACTGCTCGGCGCGGTGGAACGGCACCAGGTACACCGCCGGGACCGGCTCGCCATCGGAGCCGGGCAGCACCTCACGGACCACGCCCTCCTCGGCGATCAGGTCGTCGAGGCAGCCGGTGACGAGGTCGCCGGGCACGTTCAGGATCTTGGTGGCGTCCGCGACGAGCTGTGGGGCGGGCAGGTAGCAGTGGCCGGAGTCGGTGGCTTCCGACAGGGTGTGCTGCAGTCCGGCCTTGACCCGCTGTGGGCTGTCGTGCGGGATGCCGACGGCCTGGGCGATGGTGTCGGCGGTCTTGAAGCCGATGCCCCACACGTCGGCCGCCAACCGGTACGGCTCGTTGCGCACCACCGAGATCGACGCGTCGGCGTACTTCTTGAAGATCCGCACCGCCAGGGACGTGGACACGCCCACGCCTTGCAGGAAGACCATCACCTCCTTGATGGCCTTCTGCTCCTCCCACGCCGCGGTGATCTTCGCCGTTCGCTTCGGCCCCAGGCCGGGAACCTCGACCAGCCGGGCGGGTTCCTCCTCGATGACCCGGAGGGTGTCGAGGCCGAAGTGGGCGACGATCCGCTCGGCGAACACCGGGCCGATGCCCTTGACCAGGCCTGAGCCGAGGTAGCGCTGGATGCCCTGGATGGTGGCGGGAAGCACGGTGGTGTAGGAGTCGACCTCGAACTGCCGCCCGTACTTCGGGTGCGACGACCACCGCCCCGACAACCGCAGGCTCTCCCCGGGCTGCGCCCCCAACAACGACCCCACCACCGTCAACAGGTCGGAACTGCGATCGGTGGCCACCCGGGCGACGGTGTAGCCCGTCTCCTCGTTGGCGTAGGTCAGCCGCTCAAGGACCGCGTCCAGGACGGCAAGTGGCGGGCGGGCTGGCGCGGTCACGCCTCACATCGTGCCGCCTGCCGACTCGGCACAGACACCCGCCCAGCCGCTCGCCTGCCACCCACGTGCGGGTCTTGCGGGCAGGCCTGGTCCCCGACCTGGAGTAACGCGCGGCGCAGTGCGGGCGTTGGAGCGCCCGGCTGGAACGGCCACCGGTAGATCCCTCGCGGGCCCAGCCCGGGGCATGGTTTGCCTGATGCGTTAAGTGGCAGCTCACGGGCATGCGATAGCTTCTACTAGCTTTTACTTTTTGGTGACCGACCCTGCATTGGGGAAGGCCAAGTCCCTGTCGCGTTCGCGAGGTGCACCGGTTGCGGTGACCCCAGCGGCCGGGTGGTTCGCGCGGAGGCGACAAGACCCTTGCCCTACATTGGAGACAAGCCGTGAGTTCATACACCATCACCATCGCCGCAGACGATCCCAGTCGAGCGACCACCACACTGACGGTCGAGTTGAACGGAACGGCCACGCGCATCACGGAACTGCTGGTGCGCGCCGGTGAGGGGGACGGGCTGACCGCGGGCCTGATCCCCGCGGTCGACTTGGATCTGCTGTTGAAGGCGGTCACACCTGCCGTCGGCGGGCAGCAGGCGATCACGGTGTCGCCGGCCGACGCGGCCGAGGACGCGCCCGCTGCTGAGGGCGTACCCGTTGATGGCGAGGAGCCCGTCGCCGACACCGAGGCGGCTGCGCCTGTCACCGCAACCACGTCCACCGTCGATACGCCGGCCGCGACCAGCCCCGTGAAGAGCGACGCGGCCGAGGTCGCTGTTCCCCAGCAGGCGTCGCGGGCGAAGGCGCCGGCCGCCGGCGCGACCCGAGCGGGTGGGCGGAAAGCCGCTGCGGGCGCGAACGCCACCAGCGTCGGGCGGAAAACAAGGAAGCAGACCCCTAAGGGCGAGGCGTCCAAGGACAAGGAGCGTGTGTACCGCCGGTCACCGGGTGATCTCGAGTCCGTGTACCAGCAGGCCGGCGGCGTGGCGGCCGTCGCCGATCACTACAACGTGCCCCGGCATACCGCTCAAGGGTGGATTCGTACGCTGCGTCGTCGGCAAGCCAGCCCAGCCGAGTAGGACAAGGCCGCGGGGCATCTGGATCCGGGTCGACGATCGCCTCTTGCTGTAGGGGTGCGGATGGCAGGGTGACGGCGTGACTCGCTGGCTACCGAGATGCCGACGGGCCGTTCCGCGGGGCCGCCATGGATTCGCTCAGTACGGGCAGGTAGCGCCCCCGCCTCAGCAACCGCGATTCTTGCACCGGCACCGCCCGCGGGCGGGGGCGGCAGTCCCCCCGCTGGCTGCCGACCCCCGCACCGGTAGCCCTACGCCCGGTCGTCGTGCCGTACCAACGTGCCGATCAGGTGTAGCAGGTGGGCGATGGCCTTGGCGGCGACGGCAGGGCCATCGCGTCCCGCTGATCGACAAGATCCCGCCCGTACGCGGTCGGCGCGGCCGACCGCGCCGGCGCCCCGACCAACTGTTCGCCGACCGCGCCTACGACCACGACAAGTACCGCAAGGCCGTACGCGCCAAAGGCATCCGTCCGCGGATCGCCCGCCGAGGTCAGCCCCAGCGCTCCGGCCTGGGCGTGTACCGGTGGGTCATCAAAGAGAACGATCGCCTGGTACCACGGCATCAAACGGCTACGCATCCGATGGGAACGCCGCGACGACATCCACGAAGCCTTCCTCGCCCTCGCCACCTGCATCATCACGTACCGACACGTCGTACGACTTTGTTAGGACCTCTTAGCTAGGGGGATGCTTGGCATGGCTCGGTGAACAGCTGCGGCGCACCCAATCCGGCCAATCGTGCATCCGTTACGGTGCCGCGGTGAGCACACCTGGAAAGATCCGGATTGCCGTGGCACAGACCGAGGTCACCACGGACCCGGGTGCGAACGGCACGGCGATCCGCGCTGCGATGCGCCACGCCGCCGCTCAGGGCGCGCGGCTCGTCCACCTCGGCGAGGGCGCGCTGTCCGGGTACGCCGGCGCTGCAAAGCCCTACTACGCCGGATGGCGTATCGACTGGACGCCGGTCACCGAGCAGCTGCACCGCACGATGGCCCTGGCCGAAGAACTCGGCGTCTGGGTCGTGGCCGGAGGCAACCACCGGTTGTCTCGCGACCATCGGCCACACAACTCGCTATGGGTGATCAACGACCGTGGTGAGCTGGCCGACCGGTACGACAAGCGGCTCCTGTCACACGCCGAGATCACCGGCTTCTACACACCCGGAGACCACGCCTGCACCTTCGAGGTGGGCGGGTTCCGCTTCGGGTGCCTGATCTGCATCGAGGTGAACTTCCCCGAGCTGTGGATGCAGCAACGGGCCCTGGACGTGGACTGCGTGCTCTTCTCCACCTTCTCCGAGGACCCGGTCTTCGAGGTCATCGCCCGCGCCCATGCCGCGGTGAACGGGCTCTGGGTCAGCATCGCCGTGCCAGCCCAGTGCGCGCCGGCGACGCCGTCGGCGGTGCTCGGCCCGCACGGCCACGTATTGCGGCACGCCCGCTCGGATGGGCCCGACGTGATCTGCGTTGACCTGGACCGCACCGACCCCGCGCTCGACATCGCGCTGAACAAAGCCCGGCCGTGGCGAGACACCGCACGTGCCGGAGACATCTACGCCGCCCGCCGGGTCAGCGATCCCCGCAGCACCGACCGCACCAGTACCTGATGGCGCCTTGCCTGGACCTTGCGGGGCACCCGAGCTGCGGAACTACGCCGGCCGGATGAGGGAGGAACGGCCGGCGATCCACGCATCGCTGTTACCGGGCGCGCGCCCAGCCCGTAAAACGGTCCGCCAGGTCGGCCGGCGGCGTGCTGTGATCCAGCTCGGCGAGCTGTTCGGCGGCCTCGGCCTGAAACGTCGCCAGGTAGACCAGCAGGGCGGTACGTCGCTCGCGGTACTCGGCCAGTAGCCGCAGCTTCGCGGAGGAGCAGGGCCAGGCGATACCGCAGACCTGGCAGCGCCAGGTGGGCCGCGTCGGCAGGTGCTCGCGGCGGCCGCGGCTCACGACACCACCCGGACCTGGTCGACGCGGACGAAGGCGAAGCGCTCGCGGGCGACGAGGGTCCCGTCCGGGTGGACGTCGTGCCCGCGCACCTCGGCCCAGACCTGGCCGTCGTATGGGCCCCGCGAGACGACCTCGGCGATGTACATCTTCAGCACGCCGTCGCCGTAGCAGTAGGAGCCCTCGGGGACGCTGATCACGTTGCCGGTCGTCACGCCCACCACCGGCCTCCGTTCGCCCGGAACGCCTGGGCGCGGGTCAGGTTCCCGGCGCGGCCCGGGTCGGTCGTCGGGATGACAGCGGTCGGCTGCGTCGCCCAGGCGGGGCGCTCGTTCGGCACCCGGCGCGGTAGCGGGGGCGGCGTCGGGGCGGGCTTGCAGCGCCAGAACCGGATTTGCACGGGCGGGGCCTCCTTCACGGTTGGAGGGGGCCGCCCCGCCGTCCCGCCGAGGCGGCCCCGCGCAGGTCCCGCCGACGGTTTGGGCCACGTCAGCGGTTCCGCGTGTCCACAGTCTCGTGAGCGCGGGACTACTCTCGGAAGGCGATCGAGCTTTCACGAGCTTTCAACAGGGGCCCCGATGGACGACCTCGGCGCGCAGTTGCGGCAGGCTCGTACCGAGGCCGGCGTCACGCTCGCCTCGGTGGCGGCCCGGTCGTGCTACTCGGCTTCGCACCTGAGCAACGTTGAGGCTGGGCGGCGGGCCGCGACCCCTGACATCGTGCTCGCGTACGCGCGGGCGCTCGGGGAGGTAGACGTGAACCGGCGGGAAGTGCTCGGCCTGGCAGCCGGCGTCGTCGGCCCGGTCGTGGCCGGCGAACTCATCCGGGCGGGCTTCAGTGCCGCACTCGACGGCCGAGGGGCCGAGGAGGACTGGCGCGAGCGGGTCGACCAGTACGGCCGGGACTACATGGCCGTCGGCGCGGCCGTGCTCCAGGCCCGGCTCGCGAGCGACCTCGTGATCCTTCAGCAGCACCTCGACACGCCGCGCATGTGGTCACACGCCGCACGGGCGCTGGTGACCTACGGCAAGACGACCTCGAATCCCGCCGAGGCGATCCGCTGGTATGACCTCGCGGCGACGGCGGCCGACCGGTCCGACGACCTCGGCGTCCGCGTGTGGGTTCGCGGCCGCGCGGCGATCGCGCTCGCCTACGAAGGCGCGGCACTGCCCACCGCGCGGCGGTACGCGGACCAGGCCGTCGGCCTGTCCGACCGGCCGTCGCTCGGGCGCGTTCAGGCGCTCATGGCACGGGCGCACGTCGCGGCGGGACGCGGCGACCAGACCGGCGCGATCGCCCTCGACACCGAGGCCCGGCGGGTCTTCGATCGGGTCGCCTCCCCCGAGGGCGAGGTCTCGGACACGGCGGTGCCGCCCTGGCGGATGGCGACCTTCCGCAGCATGCTTTACGCCCGCCTCGGGCTTCCGGGCCCCGGCCGTGAGGCCCAGGAAGAGGCTGACCGAACGCGACCGGCCGGACTTCCCCGCTTCGCGACGCACATTGAGCTACACCGGGGCCTGACGATGGCGAAAGCCGGCGACCGGGCCGGCGGCGTCGCCTACGCGCGGCGAGCGTGGGAGGCGCTACCGGCTGAGCGACGTTCGCAGAGTCTCGCGCTCATGCTGCGCGAGGTCGAGCGGGCATAGGGTAGGTCGCACCCGACCCCGTTGATCAAGTCCGATCAGGCGGCCGTGCACGACGCTCGCCTGCTTGCGCCGTATGGATCGAACGGCCGGCGTGCCGACGGCGCCGAGGGTCACGCCGCGTCAATCTCCGCCGTGTACCGTCCGGTGACATGAGCAGCGGTGACCACGACGCTGGCGAGGATCCAGGCGGCGGCGGGCAGGCTTCGGTGACGCTTCTGTCGGAAGCGATCACCGCGGCTGCGCTCACACGCCTGCGCCACGCGGTGACCGCCGCAGGCGGCTCGGCAGGCCTGACCGGTGACGCGTTGGAGGACTTCGTCTTGGCGGTGCACGAGTTGGTCACCAACGTGATACGCCACGGCGGCGGTGCCGGTGAACTGCTGCTGCGCCAGGACGGGGACGTGCTGACCTGCCGGGTCACCGACCGCGGCCCCGGACTCGACGACGTCGTGGTACGCCTTCCCACGCCAGAGGAGGCCGGCCACCGGGGGCTCTGGCTGGCGCAGCGACTCAGCGGTGCCCTCGTAATCGACCACAGCCCCGGCGGGGTGACCGCGTCCGTCACGGCGCGCATCAAACCGCCACGGCCAACCGCTCAGGGACGGTGACGGTGGAACAGGAAACGACCTGGCAGTGGCGCTGCGACATCGAGCCCGACCGAACGGTCGTGACGCTGCTCGGCGAAATCGACATGGCCGGGGCCGATCACCTGCGCGACGTGCTCCGCAAGGCCATCGCCCAGGCCACCCGCGTCGACGTGGACCTGGCGCAGCTGACCTTCATCGACTCGGCGGTGATCAACACCCTGGTCGCCGCCCACAAGCACGCCGCTGACCTCGACGTCCGGCTCACCCTGGTCAACCCCACCGGTCACGTCCGCCGGATCCTCGCCGTGACCGGCATCCTGCACACACTCGGCGGGACGCCCTCGTCACCTGATCCCCCGGCCTGAACGGTGCAAGCCACGACATGCTGGCAGCTGCCGTTGCCGTCGCTGGTCGCCGCAGGCGACGATCCTAGACGTGATGAGTGGTTTGGCATGGGGCTTCTGGTAGAGGAACGTGCGCGACACTGCCGCGCACCGGGCAACGGTCGGGCAGGTGACGGCAGAGCGCGCGAGACGGGTGGCCTGTAGTGCTTCCTCGATCTGGCGAAGTTTGTCCTGGGTGCGGGCGTGGCGGGCGTCGTTCGCGGCGGCCGCGCGCGGTGTCCGGGACGTCAAGGCGTGTCCTTACGCCCGCCGATGGCGTCCAGGTCGGAGCTTCTGAAGCCCGACGCTCCAATGAGCGTGTCGTCGTTGAGGAGCTTGCCGTTCGCGGCGTGTCCGAGGGGTGGTAAGGCGTCAGGGCCTTCACGATCGGCCGCGACCAAGCAAGCTGATCCTGACAAGACCTGACGGTGGCTCCCTACGTGTGCGCCCGGGACGCAGTGGTGTCATCCCCGCCGATCAGAGCACTCCGCTGGCGGCCCATCAGCATCAGTCCGCCGGCCGAGGCCGGAGTGAAGGGCGGTGAGATTGTCGCGCCTCAGCGGGTTCTCCGCGCTGATCGCTTGCGTGGCGGGGTCAGCAGATCCGCGATCGTGGCGATCGCGCTCGGCACCAGCCGGTAGTAGGCCCACACACCGCGCTTCTCCCGCTCCAGCAAGCCGGCCTCGGTGAGGATACGCAGGTGGTGACTGACCGTCGGCTGCGAGAGGCCGAGCGGCGCGGTCAGGTCACAGACGCACGCCTCGCCCTCGGGGGCCGACTGGATCAGGCTGAGCAGCCGCAGCCGGGCGGGATCGGCGAAGGCCTTCAGGACCCCCGCGAGCCGCTCGGCATCGGCACGTTTGATCGGCTCGCCGGCAAGCGGCGAGATCTGAGGCATAGTCACTTCAGCCAGCGCATTTCCCACATATGCCATCCTTCCACCAGCAGCATCCACCCACGCGCATATCGGCAATGCACGATGCCTGCGAGCGTGTTGAGATGGTCTGATGTGGACGGCGTGGCGGCGTGACAGGGGCGAGCGCAGCCGGGCCGGGTGTCCGGACCGTGCCTGTGAGTAATTCGTGGGTGACGTGAATGTAATCCTCGTGTTTGACTGAGGCCTATGCGAGCGGGGGAGGCGCGGCTGGCGATCGACTGTGGCAGCGCCAGCACCGTGGCGGTGGTGGCGTGGCCCGACGGCAGATGGTCACCGTTGATGTTCGATGGCGAGCCAGCGCTGTCCAGCGCGGTGTTCCTGTCTGAGGACGGGAGCCTGCTGACGGGGCAACGGGCCTGGCAGGCCGCCGTCGCGCAACCGGAGCGGTTCATTCCCGCTCCCCGACGATCCGTCGAGCAGCAGGTGCCTGTCGCCGGCGGCGAGGTCGAGGCGCTGGACTTGGTCGCGGCGACGCTACGACGGGTCGCCGAGGAGGCGCATCGGGCGGTGGGCTTCCCGATCGAGGATGTGCGGCTGGTGGTGCCCGCCGGGTGGGGACCGCGACGGCGCACGTGGATGCGGCACGCCGCGCACCGTGCCGGCTTGCCGCAGCCGCGCCTGGTGGAAGCCCCGGTGGCCGTGGCGGGCTACCTTTTGGCCTCGGGCGTGCAACTGCCGGTGGGTTCCTTCATCGTCGTGTGTGACGTGGGCGGCGGTGTTGAGGTGAGCGTCCTGCGGCGTGGGCCGGCCGGGTTCGAGGTCCTTGCCACCCTCGCCGATCCTGACGCCGGTGGTGCCGCTGTTGACCGCGCGCTGACCGCCGCGTTGACGGGCGACGAGGCCGGCCCGGGCGTCGATGAGGGGGCGCGGTGGGCGCTGACCGCGAGCGTCCAGACCGCGAAGCACGCGCTGACCGACCACGCCGCGGTCACCGTCCCCCTGCCAGGCGGACCGGTCGCAGTGGTCAACGGGCAGATGCTCGAACAGGCGGCGCGCCCGATTCTGCAGCGTACGGCGCAGCTCACCACCGAAGCGATCGCTGCGGCAGAGGTAGACCCGGCCAGCATCGCCGGCGTTTACTGTGCCGGCGGCGCCGTCCAGATGCCCTTGGTCGAAAAGGTGCTCACCGAGAACGTGGGAATCGCCCCGGTGGTGGTCGCCGAGCCCGGCCTCGCGGCCGCGCGTGGGGCGGCTGAAACGGGCGCGGCCGGGCCCGGCGGGGATGTGACCGTCGTGGAGCCACCACCGGTGCCGCCGGTGCGGCGGGCGGTGGCGATCGCGGCGCCTGGCTTCGCGTCACTGGGGCTGGTGTCGCAGTTCCTCCTGACCGCTGAGTGGAACGGCGGCTTCCTGCGCCCCTGGACCGTGCTCAACTGGGGTGAACTGGCCATGGCCGCAGTGTTCGCCGTCATCGCCAGCCTGGCGGCGGGCACGGTCATCGCCTCCGCGATCGCCACCCGCAGCCGCGCAGGAGATCCGATCTCGCCCGGAGGTCAGGTCGGCACGGGCATCCTGGCCTCGGCGTCTCTTGGCGTGGCGGTCGCCGGGATGTACGCGGTGGTCGGCAGCCTGTACATCGGCGCCGACGTGAGCCCGTTCCTGCGGTGGGCGCTGCTGCCAGTCGTTCCGATCGTCGCGGTGGCCGCCGTGATGGCGTTGGTCGCCGCCCGGCAGTGGCGCACACCCCGCGGCGGCTGGTCGGAACTGCTCGCGTTCCCCACGGGGTCGGTGGTGACCGGCGCGGTCGGGATGGCGCTGATCCAGTACTCCCTGGTCGCTGACCGGTGGCCGGACATCGTCTTGTGGATCGACATCGCCGGCCGGGTCGGGGGCCTGCTGCTCGGCGTCGGGGTGGTCATGGCCGTCGTGTCGCCGCTGCTGCTGCGGGTGATCCTGGCCGCACCCCTCGGGGTTATCACCGCCGCGATCGTGAGCCGACCCGCCTCGGGGATCCTCGGTGTCATCTACGGCATCGCCGTGGCCCTGTGGTGGATCCGCCAGCTGTGGACGCGCATCGTCCGCCCCGACCGACAGCCGGTCCGCCCGACATGACCACCTCCGGTGGCGGAGCAGCGACGGGCGCCGCCAGCCGGGTCGCGGCACCCGGCGGAGGTGAATGAGGTGCGATGGCCGCGACAGGTGGCCTCACTGCTGTTCCTGGCACTGCTCCTGTGTGGTCCGCCGGTGGTGCTGGTGGAGATCGTCGGCTGGCCGTTGAGCGGCTGGCCGAGCCTGCGCCAGGCCCAGCTGTGGGTGGCGCAGCCGCTCACCGAGCAGACCCTGACCGTCGCGCTGACACTGTTCGCGTGGCTGGTCTGGCTGTTCCTGGCCGCCACGGTCACCGTCAGGGCCCTGACGCGAATGCGGGCCGGGGCGCGCTGGCTGCGGCGCATGCCGCTGCCCACACCCCTGCAGGCCACCGCCACCGGCATGGCCGGAGCGGCGGCCTTCGGTGTCGGCACCCACCCCACCACAGCGCCGCCGGATCATCCCCTCGCCGTGGCCGCCGGAACGTTGGACGATCACGGCGGCGCTGACGCCGCCGACCACAGCCACCTGATCGACAGCCGCGTCGGTGATGGGATCGTGGTGTCGGGCGGCTGGCTGCCACGCGACGTCGCCGAGCAGATCAGCGCTGCCGCGGCGCTGGTGTGGCTACGCCGCCGCCGCGCCTACCAGCCCCGCCCACCAGGCTCAGAGGGTCGGGACGAGCCGGACCTGGCGCCCCTGCCCGCGGCCGTCGCCGCCGTGCAAGCCGCGCTCGCCACCGGCAACACCTACCCCTCGTCGCGGAGCCGACCCCCGCCGACGCCGGCGATGCCCGGGGGGCCCTGGCAGCGCCGGTCGCCGGTCTCCCGCCCGCCGGCGTCGGTCTCACCGGCCCGGGCGCCCTCTCGGCCGCCAGGGGAGTGCTGGTCACCGTCCTGCTGGCGGGGCAACGGCACCCACCGGGCGCGGTGCCGATCGTCATCACCCACACCGCCCTGACCGCTCTGGTCGGCTCCGCCGCCGAGGCGGTGCGGCACCGACTGCCAGGCATGCGGGTGACGACCACGGTCGAAGACGCGGTGGAGTACCTGGAGTCAGCTCCCAGCCCGACATGCCCTGCCACCCTGCCAGTGCAGCGGCAGGAGGGCAGCCCACCTGTCGGTGTTCACACGCCACCGGTCCTGATCACTGAGGCCCTACCTACCCCGGCCACCGCAGATCGTCTCGCGGCCGCAGTCACCGTAGGCGCCGGCGCCCCCGTCGTCTTGGGCGACTGGTCCGCCGGTGTCACCTGGCAGGTCGACGCGGCGGGCCATACCCGCGACCCGCGGCAGCCGACGCACGCGGGGCCTCGGTTGTGCGTGCTCAATCAGGTCGCGACCACGGATCTGCTCACTGTTATGGGCCACGCGTACCCGCCACCACCCCATGCCGGTACCCACCGCACACCAGAGGCACCTCGCCTGCGGGTCCCGCGCCAGGCGACCAGCGGCGAGACCACCTCCCGCCAACCTGCCACGACCAGGGTGGTGTCCCGGCGGCTCGATCTGCGTGTCCTCGGCGAGCCGACGCTGCTCATCAACGGTGAACCGCTGACCATCCGGCGCAGCGCGGCCCTGCAGGCCCTCGTCTTCCTCACCGTTCACCACTACGGAGCCAGCAGCCGGCAGCTGGTCGAGGCCATCTGGCCGGGCCTGCCCGCCCACTCGCTCACCGGCCGGCTCTACACGACGCTCAGCGACCTGCGCGGCACCATCCGGTCCGCCTGCCGGCTGAGCGTCATCGACCACACCAACGACCGATACCGGATCAACCCCGCGCACCTTGACGCCGACCTGTGGCGATTGCAGGCCGCCGTTCAGCATGCCGCCACTGCGGTAACCGACCACGCCACCGCCTGGCAGGCCGTCATCGACGCCTACACCGGCGACCTCGCCGCCGGGTACGCCTGGCCCTGGCTCGAGCCGGCCCGAGAAGCCACCCGCCGGCACGTCGTCGACGCCTCCGTCGCCCTGGCTGCCATGCAGCCCGACCCGCGGCGAGCTCTGGCCCTGCTCCAACGCGGCATCCGCGTCGACCCCTACAACGAGAACCTGCACCTGCGCGCGATGAAGGCCCTCGCAGCCCTCGGCGACCACACCGCGATCCCCGACCTGTGCGACAGCTACAACCGTCGACTCGCCGCGGCCGGACTCGAACCAAGCGACGACCTTCGTGACGCGGCTGCTCACTTGAGCAACGCCCACCCCGTGCCTGGGCGGTAGCAGCACCTCAAGCGAGTCCCTACAACCGGGAAAGCGCCGGTAGCGTCGACGGCAACTGCTCCTCCGCCGGCGTACGAGTCAACGTGCACAGCCAGGTACAGATAAAACGTGCACAGTGTCGCGCAGATGGACGATGAGACGAGCGGAGGCGCGTCGGCCCGACCGCTTCAACTGCCCGCGAGCCGGCCAGTGGACTCAGCGAGACCCACAGGATCGGGTCGGCGGCCGTCGTGCGTGTCGTTACCAGCGACCCGGCATCGACTGTTTGGCGCATCCGCTTTTGCCGATGAGCGCGCAACCCGGCAGGGGCAGCGGCGCCTCCCCGCCAGGCTCATTACGAGCCGACGAGGCCCGGTAGGTCCCGGCGAGCCTCGTCGGCGCGGTGGCAGCGCGCTACGCCTGTGGCTGGATGAAGAGTGGTCGGCGAAAAGGAGCCTCTTCTGGATCGGCGTGAAGGTGCCGACGCCAACCGAGAAATGACCAGAAGCCGTCGGCGCCCTCGGAGAAGGCCACGAGCCGACGGTCTGGGTATCGGTTGTGGAGGAGGTCGATGACAGCGTGGCTGATGCCCCGGCCGCGGTGATCGTAGTGCACCTCAATGAACTGGATCTCGAGTGCGGTGGCTCCAAGTGGCGGAACGTCGGCGTAGTGATCGACTACTCCAACCTCGTTGCCCAGATGAACCCGGGCGACCTCGTTGTTGTTCTCTAGGACTTGCAGAAAGATGCTTTTGGAATGGGGATAGACGGGGCCGTCGTACCACCATTGGTTGTTGAATCCGAGGCCTGCTTCCTCGTACGTGAACGGGAACCAAAACCGCTCGCCGACTGGACGATCGAGTTCGATCAAGGTGACGCTCATACCGTGATTCTGCATCAGGAAGAGGTGCCGATGCTCATGTAGGGAGCCGTCTCGTCTTCTGGTCGCTCAACCGGCTTCAATCGAGGAGGCCGTGGTGATCGTTGAGCCAGCCGACTCCGGCAAGATCCTGGACCAGCCACCGGTACGCCAGGCTGGTTGCCGGACACGTGTTGCCCAGTGGCAGGTCTACGTTTTGGAGCGGGCTCTGGCCGAACGTCGTCCGGGCGGCGCTGCGGCGCTCCTGGCTGAAGGTCCAGAACGCAGGACCGTCGTCGGGTACGAGTCGCAGGTCGACTGACGGCACGTCCGATCGTTGCGCATCGCGGTCGGGGTCCAGGCTGACAATCATGTCAATCGTGTACGCGTTCTCGTTGTTGACGGGTCGCCGGACGAGTCCTTCGACGCCGACGGGCAGCATGCTGTAGAGCCCGAGAGCGTCACCGAAGGCAGGGAACGAGGTTTCGACGAGCTGCCGATAGCCGATCAGGGCTTGTCGCACGATGTCCGTCGCCAGGGTCAAGGTCAGCTCCGGTGAGTACGTCTGCCAGCGCCACCTGCCTGTCCCGGGTTGATCGCCTTCGGGCCAGAGCGGCAGGAGCGTATCGCCGTCCTCCATGTCCAGCTGAGCGGCGAGCCACCGGATGTCGTCCGAGTCGACGGAGCGGCCTGTGCCTTGCCACGTCGACCGCACCGACCGGTTCACCCGCTCCATCCACTCGGTGACGATGTCACGCAGTTCGGCGAGGTCGATGGTGCGGCGCCGGCGTGCGGCGCTGTAGTTGTAGACGAAATCGGCGAGTAGGTACAGCCGTTCGCGTGCCAGCCATGATGTGCGGGGAACGGGCAGGGTCCGTCTCCTGATCACGTTCTGGAGCTGTTCTTGCAGCGCCGCCTGGGCGCGCAGCCAGCGACCAAGGTCAGAGGTCGGAAAGCGAACCCCCTCGACGCGGTGCCATCGGCCGAGGCTAGGGAACATTTCGGGAAGTTTGACGACGTCCGGCGGCGGCAACTGGTCGCGCGAGCGAGCGAGCGTCAGATAGCCGTTCTGCAACCAGGTGCCCCACTGGACGAGGCGACCGTCGCGGTGTCGTGCCAATGACTCGGCCAGGGGTCCGAGTCCGATTAGCAGGGCTTGTTCCGCGCCACGCAGCCACTGCCCTGCGCGAATGGCAAGGTCGGGCTCGGCGGTGACCGCGCCGGTGGGGTCGCGGCGGCTGATGAGCGCCGCGATCGCCTCATCAGATGGACCGTCGTGGGTGCGGTCCGCACTGGCGTCGGCGATCTCATCGAGGATCCAGAACGCTGCCGCCGGATTGACTGTCGCAAGGCCGGCGAAGAGGCGTTCTTGATCCTGGTCGATGGCGGTGGACACGGCGAATGCGAGCGCATAACGCCACCGGGGGAACGAACTGGCCGCCGCGATCGTGTCCAGGTCAGCCAGGCCCATCCGGAGGGCTTCGGACCCGAAATACTGCTCGAACACCGGCAACGCGAACGTCAGCTCCGTGTGGTCGCCGACAACGAGGCCGGTTGCGGTGAGGCGACGGACGAGGGGCAACGACCCGAACGAGGCCCCGGTAACCGGCTGCGACTGTCCGAGGATCCGAACGGCCAACCGAGCCAGGTCCTGCCACGTGCCATCAGCAACCTCGTCGCTCTGCGAGTCGATGACCATCGTCGCGAGATCAGCCAGGAGCCGAGCCCGAGATACCTTGACGTCGCGGCCAGCCTGTACTCGGGCCGCCAGGCCAAGTGCGGTCAGCGGACTGGTGAGCAGGGCAGCCATTTCGGTGTTCCACAGGTGCCAGGGGATGTCGTCACCGAGAGCCAACTTCGCCAGCTCAGCGCCACGCTGGGCCGGCCACGGCTCGACGAGGATCTTCTCCTCGTCGGGCACGGGGATCCCCGGCCGCGCGGTCGCCAGCACGCTGACGCGAGGCCACGTGTGGACGAGTTGGCGGGCCTCGGCGAGGAGACGGGCGGCTTCCCGCAACGGGACACTGTCCAGGTCATCGATGACCACGTGGCAGCGGCCGGAGGGGTCGCCGCCAAGCTCGTTGGCGATCGCCAATTCCAAGCTGGCAGTGATGTGCCGAGCGGGAAGAAAAAGCGGAATCTCGGTGTCCGGGTCGTTAGCAGCCGCCTGGACAGCCTGCCCCCACCAGCGCAGTGCGTGTTCCGACTTGCCGGCCCCAAGCCGGCCCACTAGAACGCGGACCTGCCCCACTGGGACCTCAACGAGCGGTTCCTGGCGCGCCGCCATCCACGCGAGTACCGCCGGCCGCCGCTCCGCCGGCACGAGCGGTGTCAATCGGGAGACTCGCATGGCATGGCCTCGCCGGATAGCCAGTTGCCACGTCTCGATCCGGCTGCGCATCCGCGGGTTGAACGGCACGACTGCGCTGATCTTCTCGATGACGGCGCCGAGGTCGAAGGGTGTGACCGCCTCGCGGGCCTCTTCGTCGCTGATCTGCCAGCTACGGTGCGCGCGTTCAAAGTCGGCCAACTGATCCCGCTTCCAGGATCGCAGCATCTCGGCGGGGTACTCGTCCGGGACCTGATCGATTTCCCACGCGTGTGGAAAGCACAGCAGGAGAAGGTTGCCGACGTCGCGGTTGTCAGCTTCGCTCATGGCTGGGTCCCAGCGAGGGCCGCCTTCGCTGCGAGCGTGGATATGGGCGACGTGGCTGTTGAGAACGTGTTGACCGGTGGCCGCGTTCACTGTGTACAGGCCGGCACGGCACCCGGGCTTTGCGCACGCGAACGCAGTCCCGTAGAGCTGGCGCACGGTGCCAGGCGTGGGCACACGGTGCTCGATCGGCTTGCCCGATACGGCGGAACGCTTGGTCACGGCTCCCATCCTCCCGGGCCACGGCCCGCACCGTCCCTCGGCACGCACCGAGTCGGCGCCCCGCCAGCGACCGATACGGTGGCAGCATGCGATGGCTGCTGGCTGCCGCTCATAACTTGCTGACGCCTTACTCCCCGCCGATGCCTGCAAGGAAGTGACGGAGTCGCCCACCCTCGTCGACACAGTTGAGCAGATCGCGGTGTGGGATGTCGTCCTCCCCGTAGCGATACCGACGAGTGAGCAGGTCTCTCATCGCTTCCTCGCCAGCTCGTTCCTGCCGACTTCGCAGGCCCCAATGTTGCGCCACGGTGATGGTCTGCAACAGGGTGTGAGTGGCGAGAGCGGTGTCAGAGAAGACGTCGAGCGGGATCTCGCGCGACTCTGCGGTCTCTGGCTCTCGCGCCAGCCGCATTTGCTCCGCCGGGTCTCCGAAGCCGGGGCGGATGCCAGCCTGCAACATCCGCCAGTTCCAGGCCGCATTGGACAAAGCCACCAAGATCTGCCAATCCAGCCATCCTGCTTCGCGGAGACGGACGATGGTCGCGCGGCAGGTGTCTTCTGCGAGCAGTCGGGGCAGCGTGTACCGCAGCGTTTCGTTCGCTACCTCGTACCGCTCGCGGATGGCCTGAATCGCCTTGTCGGGGTCGTACCCGGTGCCAGCGCGCGTCGATGCGGCTAGGGGCGGCGGCGCTGTCGGGCTGAAATCGGCCGAGGACGCCGGCCGGGTCGCAGCAGCGCACCTTGCATAGTGCCGGTCATCCAGAAGCCCTGCTGCCTCTTCGTACGGCCGCCCGACGAAGAGCTTGTGAGAGAGACCGGCCCTGAACATCGGCTCTATTAGCGCTTGGAGGTCGGCTGGCTGCCGGACGTGGACGGCGTGCAGGAGTTGAAAGCACGTCGCGATCAAGAAGTGCTGACGCGCGTCGCTGTCGGTGGGGTTGGCAGACAAGACGACTTCGCCGACAAGTTCTGGCTCGGAGTCGTCGATTTCGACCTCATCTGCCTCGCGACCCGCGTCACTCCTTACATCCACGGTCACGTGAACTGTGCTTTTGATGAGGACCGGATGATGGAGCGCGATGTCGGCAAGGAGAACCTGAAGTGTCGCTACGAGTCCTTCTGCCGCCAGGACGTGATCCGGTCGTTGCGGTAGGTGAAGATCCAACGCACACCCAGCGCTTCGAAGTCGACGACGCGCGTAGGGCCGACATCACCGAACACGGGTCCAGCGAGTTGCTCGGCTGCAGCCTGCTGGAACTCAGATTCAGACATGTCGTATTCGGCGCCTGGTACCGAGACCATGGAAGTCAAAAGGTCGAACCACCCGGTCCGGTAGTGTGCTTCGGCGATGAGGGGCTCAAGCGTGGGCCAGAACTTCTGGACCGCAGACAACTCCATGGCCGCGTTCATCCGGTGGTTGTCCAGATCCGGATGCTTCTCGAAGTCGAACGGGTCGGTCAGGTACTGGGAGCGGGCCATCAGCGCGACCTCGGTCAGCCCGGCAGCGTCAACCCAGCAACCCGTATGCTGGGAGTACCGCGCCGCATCCAACAGAGCGTTCGGAAGCTGAAGCTTTACGTCCGCATCACCGTGCGCTGCTGCGAGGGCGACAGCGGCGCACGCATACATCTTGGCCGCGTACATAAGTTCCAGGTCAGCGAACAGTTTGCCGATGAACCGCATCGTTAGTACTGCGCCGTACAGCGTGTCGCCGTTGAACCAGTTCACCTTTGCGTTATGTAGTTCCAGCAAGGCTTCGAGCGTCTTACCGGCTCTTATGAACGCCATCCCGCGGTCACGGCATCGCTCAGCCGTCGCAGCTTGACCTTGGGTTTCGGCGGTAGCGACGTCAAGCCCGTCGCGGACCTTCGCGTAGGACGGGTGCTCCGATAGGAGCGGAGCGAACATTGTGAACACTCGCCCAAGCTGACGCACCGAGTACGCGCGCGCACGCGGCAACAGTTCAACCAGTCTTTCCAGGTTTTCCATCGCCGCATCGACGTCCACCAGGTCGTCCTCAGCCAGCGCTGAAGTATCTACTTCCAGCTCATCCAGCTTCACTCCGACATTTGCCGCCACCACCACGCGCTGTGGTTGGCCGCGTTTTTGCTCCGCCTTCCGCCAGTCAGGCATCAGATGAAGGAACGCAAGTGTCCCGGTCAGCGAGGCCGACCGCACCGGATAAGTCGAGGAGTCCGTCCCCTCGACCAGGCCAACGATGTGCCCACGCAGCCGCTCAACAGCCTCCCAAATTTCAGTGGCCTCAGCGCGCCCGACGCCGCTCAACCACATCGTGCCCCAGTACGACGTTAAGGTCGCGGCGTCGTCGACAACGTTCGGGTGGCTACTCCTGCACGCGAACACAACAGCCCGGCGGACCAGATCTTCAACACCGGCCGCCACACCCATGCCCCTGAACCGTGCCACGGCCATCTCATAGCATGCCCGGAACACAATCTCGGAGTCCTCACCGTTCTCCGAATCAGCCAGGAACGCGCCCATGAAGTCCAGCCACTCAGGTAGATCGGCGTTCGCCTCCTTGTCCCACGTCGCGAATCGCAGCCCCTGCGTCACTTCACCCTGAGTGGCGGGGGTCAGAGTCGCCGGCCCTCCATTTTGACGCAGCCTCTCCAACAAGTCGACGTACCACTCCGGCGCAGACTCGCCCTCTGGCGGCGGCACCAACGACGACGGCAAGTCCAGATAGTGCCGCGCCACCCACACCAGATCCGGCTCAGCCAAGAAGGTCGCGATGTCAGCACCACAGAAGATGTCGAGCGTTACCCCGTACGTCTCGCGAGCTGTCTTCTTCAGGTCATGAGTGATGCCTTCCGAGATCGCATGCACGCTGAAGAACGCAACATGAGAGACCGGCTCCGCATCCTCGGCGCAGATTCCCGCCAGGTCATCCAGCACCTTGCTCTTCAGCCGCTCCTGCTGCACTGTGCATGCAACCACCACGGGAGCAGTCGAAGCAGACGCCGAAAAGCCCGCCGAGTGTGGCAGCTCGTCCGGGATGCGGGTTGTGTAGGTCTCGGCGTCCCGCTGTTGGTCGCCACCGGAACTGACTGGGCCGGTCGCGATCAAGATGTTCGAGCTGATGCGCTTGCGGGCAATCCGCGTCGCGATCTCCTCGAAACGATGGTGTTCGTTCCTCGACGCAAGCACACTCAGCCGGAACTGGATGTACGCCTCAGCCTCAGGGATGGTTTCAGTCACGGCACCATCTTGCCGCCCTTCCCGGGAAGCGAGCTGCACTCACACCCAGTCCGGTCGCGTCATTCCGCCGCGGTTGGGACACGGTGGTCAGGCGGCGCGCAGGCGATCGAATCTTCCGCAGGTCGGTCGCTACGGCTGGTGCCCGC
Source organism: Micromonospora sp. ATA51 (assembly GCF_016802855.1). Classification (NCBI taxonomy): domain Bacteria; kingdom Bacillati; phylum Actinomycetota; class Actinomycetes; order Micromonosporales; family Micromonosporaceae; genus Micromonospora; species Micromonospora sp. ATA51. Next base: position 32,782 of record NZ_JAEVHJ010000031.1, read on the forward strand.
GCGCCGCAGGCGGGAGGGGGGCCGTGGTGCCGGACAACAGTCTGGATCTGCGAACCCCGGATGCGTTCAATCTGATGGCGGTGATCGAAGGAGCTCGGCTGGTGCTGGGTTCGGCACGCGATACGGGTAGTCGAACCGGCGGTGCGCGCCGAGCGGTGGCAGCTCGGCCCTGCCGGCCGGGCCGCTGCCCGCGCTCTCTGAACAGTCACCAGGTCACCACGTTCAACCATGCACGGATCTGCCGCGGACAACGCGCAGTGGTGGGCAGGCCGGGCATGTGGGGTTCCGTAGCGCACGTTGACAAGCGCGCCTCAACTAGATCTTTTCGTGGCTGCTTCTGCCGTCAGGCCAGTTGCTCACCAGCAAGTACCGCCGCGTTCTACGCCGGGGTTCTTCCGTTCGAACGCTTTGATGGACGCGCAAAGGCCGATGAACGGGCCATCGGCTACGGCGTCCTGCATCTCGGCTCCGTCGGGAAGGTTCGTCCACACTCCCGGAGCCAGAGCGACGGCCTTCTTCTCGCCGTCAAAGTATGTTTCGGTGTCCACCCGCTCCGAGATGGAGCTGACTGACACAACCTTGGGATAGCCCTTCGAGAAATTCAAAGGACCACCCGTATCCCCATCCGTGTAGACCGGTGCGGGCGGCCTTACCGGAGCCGCTGAAGTAGTCGGCGGCGGAGCCAGCGTGGAGGGCGATGCCGATGGCGTAGGGCTCGGCAAAGTAGCCTCAGACGAGGAAGGCGTGGTCGGTTCGTTGGGGTTCTGCTGCCCTCCACAAGAAGCGACGGTGAACGTGCAGACGACTGCAGCGATCAGCCTTTTATTCACCATTGCCTCTAATCATCTTCGCTGTCGCTGGCAAGTTTCTGTTATGCGGAGTTGAGGGGAGGGGACTCGTAGCTTGGGGTAGGGTTGACGAACATATCAGAACCCGTGACGATAAGCGCACGACCTTATGTCGGATAGATGACATCTGCGCGTACTAAACTGCCGCACACCGTGCGCTAGGCCCGTGCCTCTGGCGTTACGGCATCGGCCTGCCTGACCGTTGATCGCTGTGCCGAGCCCAGGTCCTACGGCGGCACCGGCGTCAATGGGCCGCAAGCTTGCCGACTGGGCAGGCTCGGATCGCGATGGTGACCTGGTTGCCCGCGGCGGGGTCGGTGACGCAGTGCAATCCGAGGTCTGTGATGCGGCCGTCGCGTGCGTCCCACTCGCGGGTACCGACGTCACGCCCCAAGATCGAGCCGAGCGAGTCGATCGTGGCCTTCCACAGGTTCGGCCAGGCGCGGCGGGGCCCGACCGCGAACGCAAGCTGGAGGGCGATACTGCCCTCGGGGAGTGGTTGGGCGGCGGTGATCTGGTCACGGATCTGCCGCTTGTAGGCGGTGGTACTGGACGACGCAGTGGTGCGTACCTGCAGCGAGTACACCCCGCCGGGATCCTGCACAGTGTGCGTTTGGCACACCGCGACCGAGGACGTCGCTGCATGCCGCTTGGTCGCCCACACCGAGGCGAACTGCCGCCCGGTGTCCTTGGTCAGCTTCGGGACGAGCGGAAACAGGTAGTTGTCGAGGTCGTTGAGCGCGAGCAGGGGCACGTTGTCCGGCAGCCCGATGTCCACGCGCAGCGCGAGCGGATCCGGCGTGACGCGCACCTTCGGGGCGATGGCCGCCAAGACGTCGGCGGCAAACGCGGCCGAGCGAACCTGGCCAGGTGACCCAGCCGCGTCCCAGCTGGCCGGGGCAGGCGGAACGGGCAGTGTGCTGCCCAGGAACTCCGGGCGCGCATAGAAGACAGGCAAGGTCACAGGTGGAATCTATCGCCAGACCAGACCTCGACCGCCCGTCGTGGCTGCCCGCTGCTCGAGCTGCTTCTCGTTTGCCTTCACCTATCCGGATGCGGGGGCGACTCGGGTGCCAGACCAGTCACCTTGAGCTATCACGGCCCGACCCGACTCTGACAGCGATAGTCATTGCAGTCATGGGCCGTATCGACGGCACGGGCGCCGTACCTCTGGGATCGATTGTCGAACGACGTTCTGAATCTGTGCACGTTCGGCCGTACTCGGTGTGGTGTGTTGACCAGTACGCCGACGCCTCCTCCGGTGACCCGGGTGGCCTCTGACCTGCTGGTGTGAGGTTCTGTGAGCCTGTGTGAGGTCCTGTCACCCCTCACCGCAGCCTGCAGGACGGTCCGCGGCAATACCGTCGAGTCACCGACCAGCACACTCCGACTCACCGTCCGCCGTGACGCCCGGTCCACGCCTGCCACCGCTGCCCGGGATGAAGTTCATGGCCAGCTCGGCGGCACCCCTATCAGGCAGGAGGCAGCAATGAGAATCCGAGCAGCTTCTGTGGCCACCACAACGACAACCGTCCTTCTGCTCGCAGCCGTTCCGACCGTGCTCATCCACCTCGCAGGCGGCCCGGCACCAAATCTGCCAACGACCGCCGTGCTACGCGATTGGGTTCGACAGCCGCTGACCGCCGGGTTCCTCACCGGCCTTGCGCAATCCGGCGCCTGGCTGATCTGGGTCCTGCTCGTGACCACCGTCCTCGCCCGGGTCTACACCCGGGCCACCCGCGCACTGCGGTGGCTACCGACACTGCACCTGCCGGGACCGCTGCAGGGACTGACCGCAGGGGTGCTCGGCGCCACCGCGTTCACCGCCACCGCAGGCGGCATACCCGCCCACGCCACCGCGCCGGCCGCGCCGACGTCACCAGCGACGAGCAGGAAGCGCTGCGATTCACTCCGCAACAGGCAGCGCAAACCCTCCCCACTCACGCGGTGGCCCTTGGCATGCAGCTAGATCGTGTCACGGCTGATCGGGAAGACACCTACACCGTCCAGCGGGGCGACACCCTGTCCGGCATCGCCGAGCAGTGCCTTGGCGACGCCCGCCGCTGGCCGGAGATCTTCGCCCTCAACCGCGGCACCCACTTCGCTGACGTCGGTGGGACACTGCGGAACCCGAACCTGATCTACCCCGGCTGGACCCTCGACCTGCCCGCTGAAGCCGCCCCGCAACCGCGACCGGTTACCCCGCACCAGCCACCCGTGGACGTTGAAGCACCCCAGCCACGCCCCCACGGGAACACCGCATCCCCGGCTCAGCCCACCCCCGCCAGCACCATGCCGGACAGCCCGCCGCCGATGTCGCCAAGCGCGTTGCCCCGGACCGAGGCACCTGACATCGGTGCCGCCTCGTCACCACCCACCAGCACCCCGCCCGGCGATGGTGCCGCCACCGACGACACCGACGCCCCCGTCGGCAACGCGGACCGGTCCTCAGGTGGTGTGTCCCTGCCCAGCGGAAGCTGGGTCGA
>NZ_JAEVHJ010000032.1:0-35025 GCF_016802855.1 Micromonospora sp. ATA51
CCTATCTGCCGGGCCAGTCCGGCTACAACAAGCGCCTACGAGCCGCCCTGCCGCTCCTCAAGCGGGCGATCCGGGCGGTAGCTGCGGACACCGACCTGTTTGGTCATCAACGCCGACGATGGCCAGCTGCCGGGTGAACGCCAGCGACGGGCGGTAGCCGTTCCAGGAGTAGCGGCCCCACTGGACGATGAAGCCGTCAGCGTCTGAGTCGGGGTCCAGGTCGACGCCATCGATCTCTACCTGCAAGAACTCACTAAAAGCCTGCCAGGCTGCGTCAACGTCGACGACGTCGGCGGCATCAAGACCATGACTTCTCAAGTACTGGGCGAACACCTCGGCGCTTGACCGCCACGGAACGGGCATGGCAGTCATTGTCCGAGAGATCCAACGCTGCGCCGGCGCCCTGCCCGGATCTCCCGCAGTGAGCGCGCAGGCCGTGGTGCCCAGTCCGCGTGGCAGTCACTCAGCGTTGCGTTTATTGCAGCTCGGGGGGTACGCCAACGTCCTCGATGCCAGACTGATTGACTGGGCACGATTCGAGCTGGGCGTCACCCTGCAGTCACATCCGCCGCCACCGACATTGCATCGAGTGCCCTGGAGCGAACGGAGATGATTGTGCAACCGACGTGGCTTGTGATGCTTTCGTGGGCTGTGCTCTTTGTGGGGTTGGCCAGCACCGCCGTTGTCGTTGTTGACCAATTTGTTTTTGGATATCGTCAGCCGGTCAAGGTCATGGAGATAGTCTGGCCGGCAACCGCCCTCTACCTTGGCCCAGCAGCCGTCCTGGCCTACAGAAGGTGGGGTAGACCCCAGTCTCCCCGGTGGCTGGACCGGCACGGCAACCCGCCCAGGAGCTCGCGACATGCTCCTACGATAATCCAAACTTATCATTGTGCGACGCACTGCACTCTGGGTGTCATCATTGCTACGCCTATCACCTACGGCGTTGGCCTCGAAATATTCGGCAGCACACTGTGGCCCGAAGTCGTCGGCGACTATGTAGGCGCAGTGGCCATAGGCGTTGCATTTCGCTACTCTGCTGAGGCTCACACGGGTCGTCGAAGAGCGTGGGCCGCAATGCGGAAATTTTTCAGGAGCGACGTGCTGACCGTGTCTGTCTTCGAGCTCGCCCTGTTAGGTTGGCTGGCGCTAATGCATTTTCTTGTTTTCCACGAGGCCCTGCGGCCTGGTAGTCCGGTGTTTTGGCTCATTATCCAGGTCGGGCTGATCATCGGCTTCTTCGCCGCTTGGCCGCCAACCTCGTTGCTGATCCGCCGCGGCGTCAAAACGGAATTGCTGGGCACGCCGCAGTAGGTGGTGATGCGTCGACGCCCTGGGGCGGAGGGGTGCACGTTGAGCTTGGTGTCGCGCAGCACGGCGAACGCCACCGCGACGGCGGGCCACCGGTGGGCGTACTCGCCCGGGTGCAGCCGCTCGCCAGCGACGATCCACGCCCGGCGGTGCCGGCGCATGTCCTCCACCAGATGTACCGCGCCGATCCGGTTGAGATCGGGGTCGGCGCGGCGCGCCCACGAGGACGCTGCTGCTCTCGGCGGCCCCAGACCGGCAGGCCGGCACCGCCGAAGAAGTGAGCAACGCGGCGCGCAGGCTGGGAACCACCGCCGGGCTCGCCTGGAGCCTTGGCGACGGGATCCGCCGGCTTCCACCCCGGATTCGTCGTGCTGACCGCCTTCGCGTTCACCGGTCTGGTCGCCTCGTCGCCGCCGGGCGGCGCGCGCCGTAACCGCGCGGCCGTTACCGGCGGCACCGTGCATTGCGCCGAGCGGCGATCAGGGGCGGTGGGCAGGCTTCTCCTACGTGCGCAGAAGGCAGAGTTGCGCCAGCATCGGCGCCCGCACCCGAATCCAGGCGCGATGCCGTGGGCGGCCGGCGGCCAGCACGACCGCGATGAGACGGCGGGCCGGCTGTCGGTCGAGCAGCATCACGCCGACCACTCCGACCAGCAACGCCAGACACGCGCCCAGCAACTCGCCGCCCATGCCGGACGGGCTGTCATCGCTGGCAATGATCGTCGGGCCGCTGCCCGGGGAAGGCGACCCAGGGCGGTCCGCTGACGATGACGTCGGCCGGCCGGGCGCCGTGTTCGTCGAGCAGTTCGGGAGGGCGGCGGCGTCCGCGCACAGCACCTCGACCTTCGGGAAGCGGCGGGCGAGCCTCGCCGCCAACCGCTCGTTCAGCTCGATCGCGAGATGCCGGCCGCGACCACCGAGGCGTTGCTGGATGACCGAGGTGAACGTTTCGGTGCCCGGTCCGAGCTCGACCTCCACCGGCTCCCCGTGCTCTGGAATCGGCGCCATCGTCTGCGCCGCCAAACCGGGCCGGAACTCGGCGTCACAGATGCGGCCCGCATCGGCTGCCGGATGAACTCGCAGAAAGATGGTGCCGCCGACCGACTCCGGCAGGCCAGTCAGAACTTGAGTTCGCCGGGTCCGGCCGTTAACCGGTCATGCCGGAGAGGCGGTGGCGAGGCTGTGGACATGGGCGATGGCCATGTCCAGGGCCCGAGCGAGCGGACGACTGCTGCGGTGCGTCTTGGCCAGCAGCAACCCGCCCTGGAGCGCGGCCATGATCGCTTCGGCGAGGGCGGCCGGATCGGCTTCCGGCGACAGGCTTCCTCGGTCACGCATGGCGGTGAGCCCGGCCCGTAGCGGAGCCTCCCATTCCGCGAAGCACTCCTGCAGTACGCTGCGGGTTTGCTGGTCACCGCCGGCAAGTTCGTTGGCCAGCGAGCCGAGCGGACATCCGCCCACCTGATCGTGCGCGGCCTGAGCTGCGACGATCTTGTCCCGCCAGCGGGCCAGGCCGGCGAGGGAGTCCAGCGCGTCCAACTCGGGGCGCTGGTCCTGCTGGATTCGCTGCGCCTGATGCCGCACGACCGCCCGGATCAGATCATCCTTGTTGCCAAAATAGTGGTACAGCTGTGACTTGCTGGTCCCGCTCGCCGCCAGGACGTCGTCCAGCGTCGTGCCAGCGGCGCCGCGCTCGAGCATCAGGTCGGCTGCGGCCGTCACGATGCGGGCCTTGGTCGCCGCGCCCCGAGCCGTCAACTTCGCCGCCTGCTGCACAGATGTCACAGCGTCGATGCTAGCAGCAACTGGACTTGCTAGTCCAGTTATGGAGATATATGTTGGACCGAGCGGTCCACTGGATTTCGGCTGGGCCGCCTACGGCGCGTTGGTGCATAAGGAGAAACCGCTATGGGTCGGCTCAACAACGGCCAGCACTTTCCCAAGCTTCAGGTTCCCGCCGTGGGGGGAAGTTCGCTCTCCCTGCCCGACGACCTCGCGGGTGGCTTCGGGGTGGTGCTGATCTACCGGGGCTCGTGGTGCCCGTACTGCAACGCACAACTCGCGGCCTTCCAGAGGGCCAGCGACACCCTCGGGGCGCTCGATGTCCGCGTCGCCGCGTTCTCCGTCGATGACGAGGAGACCAGCCGCAAGCTCGTCGAGAAGCATCACCTCGGGTTCCCCGTCGGGCACAGCGCCGACATCGACGCGGTGGTCGAGGCGACAGGGGCCTACGTCAACGAGCCGTCGCCCGCCGACCAGCGGCGCTACCTCCAGTCGACCGGGTTCGTCCTCGCTCCGGACGGCACCGTGATCACTGCCGTCTACTCCAGCGGCGCCATCGGCCGCCTGGTTCCGGAAGACGTGGCCGGGCTGGTCCGCTACCTCCGCGACCACAGCTGAGGGCGGACAGCCGGCGGGTACGGTGCCGGCGGCATGGTCTTCGCGGCCTTCCCCGGTGGCCGGCCACCGGGGAAGCGCCCAGCACGGTGGGCGACGGTGCGGGTGGCTCGGGCAGGGCACGGATCAGGCGTAGCAACACCATCCGGCCCACTTGGGAACCGACCCGGCCGGTCAGCTGGACCCCGGCCCGCCACTTAACGCCAGGCCCACCGCCTCCAGCATCCGGCGGATCAGCCAGATGTCCCGGCTGTGCCGCAGGGGCAGCCCCTCGATCTGCTCGGCGTAGATCTTGCGTGCGCAGCTGGCCAAAGTGCAGAAGAACCGCCGTACCCGCAGGTGAACCATCTCCTGGCCGGCCATAGCCGCGTCGAGCAGCCGCCACTCATACCGGCTTTGCACCCGGCGCGACAGCGTCGAACAGTCCGGGCACTGATGCCTCTGTTGGGGAGTTGCAGTGCGCTCCACAGTGGCTACGGTCAACCCATGCACACCGCTTCCCAGCGGATGTGCTTGGAACACGCGTTCGAATCTCGGACACGTTATTCCACACGAAGCGTGATGCTTCTTCGTGTTTTGCGTGATCTCCGTCCCGTTGGGCGGGGATTTTTGCCGTGGTGGTGAGGCAGCTCCCCGGAGGGTGGAGCGTGTAGATCGCGGTCTCGGATTCGATGGTCCATGCGTGGTGGCCGCACATGATCATGTTGCTGGTGCGCAGGTAGGCAGCGACCTCTTCCGGGTCGGGGCTGCGCAACGCGGGATGGTGGCGGTGCAGGCCGCGGTCGTGCCGGATGCGGTCCAGGAGGTGGTCTTCCCGGATGTAGAGGGTCTTCGGGGTTGCGTCCCGCCGGGTGGTGTAGAAGCTGACCTGCTTCGGCGTGCCGCCGGGATAGAGGTGGGTCATCGCGTGAGTCTCTGTGTGAACGACCAAGAACACGCAGAGGACGGAGTAGGCGATGACCCTGGACCAGTCTGCCTTGTTGGAGGTGCTGGATGCACTCAAGGCAGCCGACGTGAATGATCGTGTTCGGCAGGCGGCCGAGACGATTTATCAGGCGTTGATCGAGGCGGAGCTGACCGCGGTGATCGGCGCCGCCCCGCACCAGCGCAGCGAGACCCGGGTGGCCCAGCGCAACGGCCACCGCCCCCGCACCCTGACCACCACGGCCGGGGACCTCGACCTGCGGATCCCGAAACTGCGCACCGGCTCGTTCTTCCCCAGCCTCCTGGAGCGGCGCCGGCGGGTGGACCAGGCCCTGTTCGCGGTCGTGATGGAGGCCTACCTACACGGTGTGTCCACCCGCAAGGTCGACGACCTGGTCAAAGCGTTGGGAGCCGACTCGGGGATCTCCAAGTCCGAGGTGTCGCGGATCTGCGCCGACCTCGACGAGGAAGTGGGCGCCTTCCGGGACCCGTCCCTGGCCGCCAGCGCTTTCCCTTACGTGTTCCTCGACGCCACCTACTGCAAGGCGAGGGTCAACCGGAGGGTTGTGTCCCAGGCGATCGTGGTGGCCACCGGCGTGCGGGCCGACGGATGGCGCGAAGTGCTCGGCTTCGCCGTCGGCGACAGCGAAGACGGCGCGTTCTGGACCGCGTTCCTGCGCTCGCTCAAGGCGCGTGGGCTGGCCGGGGTGCAGCTGGTCATCTCCGACGCCCACACCGGCCTCAAGCAGGCCATCGCCGCCGTGCTTATTGGTGCAGCATGGCAGCGGTGCCGGGTGCATTTCCTGCGCAACGTGCTCGCCCAGGTGCCCAAAGGCAACGCGGAGATGGTCGCCGCCGCGATCCGCACCATCTTCGCCCAACCCGACGCCGAACACGTCCGGGAGCAACTCGACGTCATCGCCGGCATGCTCGGCCGCCAGTTACCCAAGGTCGAGGTCATGCTCCGCGACGCCGCCCACGACCTCCTCGCGTTCACCGGGTTCCCGCCCAGTCACTGGAAGAAGATCTGGTCGACCAACCCCCTCGAACGGCTGAACAAGGAGATCAAACGCCGCACCGACGTCGTCGGCGTGTTCCCCAACCCCGAAGCCCTGCTCCGCCTCGCCGGCGCCGTTCTCGTCGAAGCCCACGACGAATGGCAGACCGGCGACCGCCGCTACCTCGCCGAAGGCTCCATGGCCCAGATCACCACACCACCGAAGGCCGCCGCCAGCGAACTCGTCGCCGCCTAACCAGAGTCGTTGCCAGCCCGGCAGCGAACCGGAAAACTGAACAGCGCACGAGGCCTCACGCAGGCGACCTACACCACGGGACGTGACCGTCTTCGGTCGGGGAGAGGCCTTGGTGCGGGTGCTGGTGTGGCCGTGCCGGCAGCGGTAGCCGGGACGGCCGTGGACCCAGTGGGAGTCCATGATGCGGCCGCAGACGCCGCAGCACACGAGGCCGGCCAGGAGGTAGTGGCGAGGAGTCCCATCGGTGGGGGTGGGTGCGGTGTGGATGGCTTGGGCCGCGACGAACTGCTCCTCGGTGACCAGCGGCGGGTGAGCGGTCTGGCGCGAGATAACCCACTGCAGGGCAGCATTCCAGCGCTGAATCTGATGGTGCCGCGCGATGGTGCAATCAGGCTCGATACCGTCGTGGTCGGTGCGCTGTCGGTTCCACACCTGCCGGCCGGTGTAGCGGGGGTTGGCCAGGATCGCCGCCACGGTGGTCAGCATCCACCGTTGGCCGCTCCGGTGACGGTTACGCGCCGGGTCGGCGTCGTACGGGCACGGCACGCCGCGGTCGTTGAGGGCGCGGGCGATGCTGGCCACGCTGTAGCCGGCGAGCCGCTGTTCGAAGATCCACCGCACGTGGGGTGCGGTGGTCGGGTCGGGTTCCAGGCGGTGCAGGCGTCGTCCCCAGGCGGCGTGGGCTCGGTTCGGATGAGGGCCGGCGTCGACCAGCCGGTAACCGTACGGCGGCCGGCGCCGAGATGTCGACCCTGCAATTCGGCTTGGGCGCGCATGGCCGCGGTCGTGCGATATCGGGCCCGGGACACCTCCCGCCGGGAGTGCACACCGAGTAGGTCCAGCAGCGCCATCTGTCGTGGGTTGTCGAAGTCCACCGGCCCGTAGGTCTCCGGCAGCCACAGCTGCACGCCGTGTCTGAGGAGGGTGGGGGTCAGCTGTTCAAGCTGCTGGCCGTGGAAGGCGCGCTCGTACTCGCCCACGACGGTCGCGTCGAACCCGCGCGCCGGATCCGCCATGGCGGTGAGCAGCCGTGACGCTTGCGGCCGATCTGGCCAGGCCACCCGGCGAGAAACACCCTCGTCGAAGAACTCGACCACGATCCGGCCATGGCCGGCGACAAGGCCTTCGGCGTAGTCGCGCTGCCATCGGCACGACGACGCCCGATCCTGGAAGCCGACCGTGGACATCCGGCCGTAGAACGCGAACCGGGTGCCCGGCGGGTCTGATGTTGTCGGGCGCCGCGCCCGATGGCGGCCTCGCTGGTTCGGCTGCCGTATCCACCAGTCGAGCAGGTCGGGGGCCGTCGAGTTCCGGCGAGTATTGCATCAGTACCCTTCCCACACCCAGGGCGCTACAGCCATCCATCTCGATATGGATGGATAACGATGCGATGGTTCGTGGGACTCGGCCACTCGCAACATCTGTTGGCTCAACCGTGCGGCGGGCCCTTCAAATGGCGGCCGGCTAACGGTCGGTGGTCGCGCGGCGGGAGCGGCGGCAGACTCGCGTGACAGACCTGGAGGGTGCTGATCAGCGTCGGTGATGGTGTCCGGCATCCCGATGCGACAGCTCCGCTCGGCCGGCAGCTGTCGCATCGGGATGCCGGAGCTTGTCGAGATCCCAGACCGCCTGCGCGGTGGCCTTGCCCGACGGCCAGGTGGCGATGATGCGCCAGGTGCCGTCGTCGCGCCGGTACGCGTCCCAGGAGATCTTCTCGGTGTCGATCCCGTGCTGGGCCAGCCGGCCGTTGACGACCTCGGCCAGCGGGGTCGGCTTCTCCGCGCCCTTGAGCCGGGTGCGCCGAGCGTGCTGGGCGAGCATGGCCCGCTCCTGGAGCACCGGGCCGGCGTAGCGCAGGACGCGATCGACCGGGACACCGGCGATCCGGGCGACGTCCTCGGCGGACTCGCCGGAGCGGATCTTGGCCTGGATGTCCCGGGGGGAGAGCGACGGCATCGGGTCGGCGGCGGTGGGCACCACCGCGAGGGGGGCCGCGCCGGGCTCGGCGTGCAGCGCCGAGGCGATGCGTTCGTCGATGGGGAGGGCGAGCAGGCGCCCGACCTCGTCGGCGAGCACCAGAGCCTGGCCGTCCTCGGAGAGGGCGACGAAGCGTACTGGGCGCATGGCGTTGCCTCCGTCCCGCTTCGCTGGCCGTCACGCCACGAGCCGGCCACCCGGGCGTCTCGGACCACCGTACGCTCATCTACCCGGAGGTGGGGGATGCGACACCCCGGCATGTCGTGACTGAGCTGCGGCGATGATCACGTGGGTGTCGCCGGGCCCCCGGCGACCACCCACCGTCACGGCGTCGTCAGAGCCGCTCCACCACGTAGTCGATGGAGGCGGTCAGCGCCTCCACATCGGCCGGCTCGACGGCCGGGAACAGCGCGATCCGGAGCTGGTTGCGGCCCAGCTTCCGGTACGGCTCGGTGTCCACGATGCCGTTGGCGCGCAGCGCCTTGGCGATCGCCGAGGCGTCCACCCCGTCGGCGAAGTCGATGGTGGCGACCACGTTGGAGCGCAGCGCCGGGTCGGCCACGAACGGGGTGGCGACGGCCGACCGCTCGGCCCAGCCGTACACGATGCCGGCGCTCTCGGCGGTCCGCTTGGCCGCCCAGGACAGGCCGCCCTGCGAGTTCATCCAGTCGGTCTGCTCGGCGGCCAGGAAGATGGTGGCCAGCGCGGGCGTGTTGTACGTCTGCTCCAGCCGCGAGTTGTCGATCGCGGTGACCAGGTCGAGGAAGGCCGGGATGTAGCGGCCCGACGCCTTGATCTCGGTGGCCCGCTCCAGCGCGGCCGGGGACATCAGGGCCAGCCAGAGGCCGCCGTCCGAGCCGAAGCACTTCTGCGGGGCGAAGTAGTAGACGTCGGTCTCGCCGACGTTGACCTCCAGGCCGCCGGCCCCGGAGGTGGCGTCGACCAGCAGCAGCGAGCCCTCGTCGGCGCCGGCCACCCGGCTGATCGGCACGGCCACGCCGGTGGAGGTCTCGTTGTGCGGGGTGGCGTAGACGTCCACGCCCGCCTCGGCGACCAGGGCGGGCGCGCTGCCCGGCTCGGCCTTGCGGACGGTCGGCTCGCCCAGGAACGGCGCATCCTTGACCGATTTGGCGAACTTGGCGCCGAACTCGCCGAAGCTGGCGAACTGGGCCCGGTCCCGGACCAGGCCGAAGGTGGCCACCTCCCAGAAGGCGGTGGTGCCGCCGTTGCCGATCACCACCTCGTAGCCCTCGGGGAGGGAGAAGAACTCGGCGATGCCCCGGCGGAGCCGGGCCACCTGGTCGCGGACCGTCTTCTGCCGGTGCGAGGTGCCCAGGTAGCTGGTGGCCACGTCGGCAAGTGCGGAGACCGCCGCGGGACGGACCTTGGACGGCCCGCAGCCGAACCGCCCGTCGGCGGGCTTGATGTCGTCGGGAATCCGGATGGTCGGTGCGTCAGCCACGGTGGTCGAGATCCTTCCGCAAGGGCGAGGGCGGGCCCGTTCAGCGGGCGCGGATCGACGGCCGAGGCGCGCGGGGCGCGACGCGACCGGGGTCCGGGCCCGGTCCGGCGACACTGCCGGCCTTCATCCTCGCACCCTGGGCGGGTCGCCCGACGGCTGGTCCCATCCGGCGGGGTGAGGCATGCGCCACACGACGCGCGAAGGGGCCCCGTCCGCGCGGACGGGGCCCCTTCGGGGTATCGCGGATCAGACGCCGTGCGGGATGGCGTCCCAGCCCTCGACCTGCTGCGGCTTGCGGGTGCCCGGGCCGAGGTAGCGGGCCGACGGGCGGACCAGCCGCTGGAGCTTCTTCTGCTCCAGGATGTGCGCGGACCAGCCGCCCATCCGGGCGCAGGTGAACATCGAGGTGAACATGTGCGCCGGCACCTCGGCGAAGTCCAGCACCACGGCCGACCAGAACTCGACGTTGGTGGCCAGCACCCGGTCCGGGCGGCGGGCCTGGAGCTCGGCCAGCGCGGCCTTCTCCAACGCCTCGGCGACCTCGAAGCGCGGCGCGGCCAGCTCCTTGGCGGTGCGGCGCAGCACGCGGGCGCGCGGGTCCTCGGCCCGGTAGACCCGGTGGCCGAAGCCCATCAGCCGCTCGCCCCGGTCGAGGACGCCCTTGACGTACCCCTCGGCGTCGCCGCTGCGCTCGACGGCCTCCAGCATGCTGAGCACCCGGGACGGCGCGCCGCCGTGCAGCGGGCCGGAGAGGGCGCCGATGCCGGAGGAGATGCAGGCCGCGGCGTCGGCGCCGGTGGACGCGACGATCCGGGCGGTGAACGTGGAGGCGTTCAGGCCGTGCTCGGCGGCCGAGATGAAGTACGCGTCGACGGCCTTGACGTGCCGCGGGTCGGGCTCACCCCGCCAGCGCTTCATGAACCGCTCGACGATCGTCTCCGCCTTGTCGATCTCCTTCTGCGGCACCGCCGGCAGGCCCAGGCCGCGGGCGGACTGGGCGACGAAGGAGAGCGCGGTGACCGACACCCGGGCCAGGTCCTCGCGGGCCTGCTCGTCGGAGATGTCGAGGAGCTGGCTGAGCCCCCAGTACGGGGCGAGCATGGCGACGGCGGACTGCACGTCGACCCGGATGTCGCCGGAGTGCACCGGCACGGGGAACGGCTCGGCCGGCGGCAGGCCGGGGCCGAACCGCCCGTCGACCAGCAGCGCCCACACGTTGCCGAAGGAGACCTGACCGATCAGATCCTCGATGTCGACGCCGCGATAGCGCAGCGCGCCGCCCTCGCGGTCCGGTTCGGCGATCTCGGTCTCGAAGGCTACGACGCCCTCCAGGCCCGGTTTGAAGTCGGACATGTCGTCTCCTGGCTTCCGGCTCGGTGCGCCCGAGCGGGCCGGTCCGGCCCCGCACCTTAGGCGACCCTCAGGGATGTGTTCGTGCCATCTTGCCTGCTGGGTAACCGAGTGCGCGACCCGCAGCGGCTGTGCTGCACGCGACATCCCCGGCGGTGGACAAGCTCACCAGGTCGGCCAGACTGGGCGGTGGGGTCTGGCCAGCGTCTCCGGGACGCCGGCGGACCGGCGAGGGGGAAGAGAAACGTGACGGGCGACACAGTGGCCCCGGCGGCCATGCGGAACGAGTACGCCGCCGACCAGGGCCTGTCCGAGGCGGATCTGGCGCCGGACTGGCACACCCAGTTCGACCGCTGGTTCGCCGAGGCGGTGGCATTCCCCCTCCCGGAGCCGAACGCCATGGTCGTCGCCACCGCCGACGCCGCCGGGCGGCCCAGCGGCCGGACCGTCCTGCTCAAGGGGTACGACCCGGAGGGCTTCGTCTTCTACACCAACTACGACTCGCGCAAGGGCGCCGAGGCGGCCGTCAACCCGTGGGCCAGCCTGGTCTTCCCCTGGTTTCCGATGCAGCGCCAGGTGGTCGTCAGCGGGCAGCTGGAGCGGGTGGACCGGGCGGAGACCGAGGCGTACTTCGCGAGCCGGCCGCGCGGCTCCCAGCTCGGGGCCTGGGCGAGCGCCCAGTCCCGGGTGATCCCCGACCGGGCCGCGCTGGACGACGCGTACGAGGCGGTGGCCGAGCGCTTCGCCGGGGTCGAGCGGATCCCGGCGCACCGCACTGGGGCGGGCTGCGGGTTCGCCCGGCGTCGGTGGAGTTCTGGCAGGGGCGGGCCAGCCGGCTGCACGACCGGCTGCGGTTCCGGCGGACCGACGGCGGCGACTGGGTCACCGAGCGGCTGGCGCCGTGACCGGGGTCAGGGAGGCCCGGCCGCGCGGGGGGCGCCGCTGGGCGATCGACCTGCGCCCGCTGCGGGTGCCCGCGTACCGGCGGGTGTGGCTCGGCAACGGCGTGGCGATGTTCGGTTTCCAGTTCACCGCCGTGGCCGTACCGGTGGAGATGTTCGCGCTCACCGGCGGCTCGCTCTGGGTCGGGCTGCTCGGCATCGCCGGCTTCCTGCCGCTGCTGGTCTTCGGGCTCTGGGGCGGGGCCGTGGCCGACGCCCGGGACCGGCGGCGGGTGCTGCTCGCCGGCGGCGCGCTGCTCTGGGCGTCGACGCTGGCGCTGCTGGTGCAGGCGCTGTTCCGGGTGGGCAGCCCGGTGCTTCTCCTCGTGCTGGTGGCGGTGCAGTCGATCGCGTTCGCGATCACGTCGCCGGCCCGCAGCGCGATCCTGCCCCGTCTGGTGCCCGCCGAGCTGGTGCCGGCGGCGAGCACCCTGAACTTCACCACCTTCACCGCCACCTCGGTCTTCGGGCCACTGGCCGCCGGCTTGATCTTCGCCACCTGGCGGACCGACGTCGGGCTGCCGATCGCGTACGCGGTGGACGCCCTGCTGTTCACCGTCTCGTTCTGGGCCACGCTGCGGCTGCCCGCGATGCCGCCCGAGCCGGACCCGGACGGTGCCGCGATCCCGGGCAGGGCCGGCCTGGCCAGCATCGTCGACGGGTTCCGCTACCTGGCCACCACCCCGGTGCTGCTGCTCTCGTTCGCCATCGACCTGATCGCGATGGTGCTGGCGATGCCCCGGGCGCTCTTCCCCGAGGTGGCGCACGAGCGCTTCGGCGGCGGTGCGGCGGTCGGCTGGCTCTACAGCGCGATCGCCATCGGGTCGATGCTCGGCGGGCTCACCTCCGGCTGGGCCGGCAGGGGCTGGCGCTGGTGGTGGCGGTGGCCGGCTGGGGGCTGGCCGTCGCCGCCGCCGGGCTGGCCGGCCGGCTCTGGCTGATGGTGGTGCTGCTCGGCGTGGCCGGCGCGGCCGACCTGGTCAGCTCGGTGCTCCGGCAGTCGATGCTGCTGATCTACGCGCCGGACCGGATGCGTGGCCGGCTCCAGGGGGTGAACACGGTCGTCGTCGCCGGCGGTCCGCGCCTGGGCGACCTGCGGGCCGGCGGGTTGGCGGCCGGTTTCGGCGCCGGCGTCGCCTGGGTCGGCGGCGGCCTCGTCGCGGCCACCCTGGCGGTGCTGCTGGCGGTGGCCTTCCCGGCCCTGGTCCGCTATCGGGCCGCCGCCGCGTCGAGTGCCGACCGGGACTGACCCCGGCCGGTCGCGGGCTGGGGTGGTCGCGGGGTTTGCGCGGGGGCCGGGGCCGAGCGGCTAAGGTCGCCGGCATGGAGAACGCCGCGAACCGGTCACCGTCCGGTGCACAATGGACCATCGCCGCCGACGGCCACGAGGCGGTCATCGTCGAGGTGGGCGGTGGGCTGCGGGCGTACCGGCACGACGGGGTGGACTACCTCGACGGGTACGCGGCGGACGAGCTCTGCCCCGGCGCGGCCGGGCAGGTGCTGGCCCCCTGGCCGAACCGGATCCGGGACGGGGCGTACACCTTCGGCGAGCGGTCGTTGCAGCTCGACCTCAGCGAGCCGGCCCGGCACAACGCCATCCACGGCCTGGTCAACTGGGTCTCCTGGCACCTGGTCGAGCAGTCCGCGGACGCGGTGACCGTCGGCTACGACCTGCCGCCGAGCCCGGGGTACCCGTGGCCGCTGCGACTGCGGACCCGGTGGAGCGTGGGGCCGGCGGGGCTGCGGGTGGAGCACGAGACCACCAACCTCGGCGGCGAGCCCTGCCCGTTCGGCTACTCGATGCACCCTTACCTGCGGCTGCCCGGGGTCGCGGTGGACGAGCTGCTGCTCCGGGTGCCGGGGCGTACCCGGGTGCTGCTGGACTCCCGGCTGCTGCCGATCGGCGCCACCGCGGTCGCCGGCACCGAGTACGACTTCACCGAGCCCCGCGCGATCGGCGATGCGGTGCTGGACGTGGCCTTCGGCGACCTCGTCCGGGACGACGACGGCGGCTCGGCGGTGACCCTCGCCGCGCCGGACGGCTCGGCCGCGGTGCACGTCTGGGCGGACCGGGAGTTCGGCTGGTGGCAGGTCTTCACCGGGGACACCCTCACCGGGGAGCGGCACCGCCGCTCGGTGGCGGTGGAGCCGATGACCTGCCCGGCCGACGCGTTCCGCTCCGGCAAGGACGTCATCGTGCTGCAGCCCGGGCAGACCTGGCGGGGCGCCTGGGGCGTCCGGCCGGGGGCCTGAGCGGCACGGGGGAGCGGCATGGAGTTCGCCGAGGTGGTCCGGCGCCGCCGGATGGTGCGCAACTACGACCCGGACCGCCCGGTCCCGCCCGACGTGGTGGACCGGCTGCTGGACCACGCGGTGCGGGCGCCGTCGGCGGGCTTCGCGCAGGGCTGGGGCTTCCTGGTGCTGGAGACGCCGGAGGACCGGGAGCGGTTCTGGACGGCGGCCACCCCGGGCGGCGGCGGCCGGGAACGCTGGCTGGCGGGGATGCGCCGGGCGCCGCTGATCGTGGTGCCGCACGCGAACCGCTCGGCGTACCTGGAGCGGTACGCCGAGCCGGACAAGGGCTGGGCGGACCGCTCGGCCGAGCGCTGGCCGGTGCCCTACTGGTACGTCGACACCGGCTTCGCCGCCCTGCTGATGCTGCTCACCGCCGTGGACGAGGGGCTGGGGGCCTGTTTCTTCGGCATCCCGCCGGAGCGGCTCGACGGCTACCGGGAGGCGTTCGGGGTGCCCGCGGAGTACCAGCCGATCGGCGCGGTGACGGTGGGTTACCGGGCACCCGACCACCGGTCGCCGTCGTTGCGCCGGGGCCGCCGTCCGGTCGGTGAGGTGGTTCGCCGGGGGCGGTGGAGCTGAGGGCGATTCGTCCGGCCGGCCGAGGGTACGGGCGGTAGCGAAACCGACATGAGGGAGTAAAACGCAGTGTGGCGCGGGCGGCTAGGCTGGCACGGACATCAGCGCCACGCCGCGCGGTGCCCCGCCGTTCACCGGCGCGGCGCCGGGGGCCGGCCGGACCAGGGGGAGGGGAGCGTGCCGTGATCTTCAGAGCGGTCCGGGACGGGCGTCCCTACCCGGAGCACAACCTCACGCTCAAGCAGTGGGCGGAGATCCCGCCGCGCCCGCTGCGGCTCGACCAGCTCATCACCACCAAGCGGGAGCTGGCGCTGGACAAGCTCCTCGCCGAGGACTCGACCTTCTACGGCGATCTCTTCCCGCACGTCGTGCAGTGGAACGGCGGCCTCTACCTGGAGGACGGCCTGCACCGCGCGCTGCGCGCGGCGCTCCAGCAGCGCAACCAGATCCACGCCCGGGTGCTGGTGCTCGGCGGCCCGGCCGAGTGACGCCCGCCTGAAGAATCGTTAAGGTGACCGTCATGAGCCCTCTCGACCTGCTGGACATCGATGCGTCGCTGGGCGAGGAGGAGCGGCAGATCCGCGCCGTGGTGCGCCAGCTCGTCGACGACCGGGTGCGCCCGCACGTCGCCGGCTGGTACGAGGACGGCCAGGTGCCCGCCCGCGAGCTGGCCCGGGAGTTCGGCAAGCTCGGCCTGCTCGGCATGCACCTGACCGGGTACGGCTGCGCCGGCGCCTCGGCGGTCGCGTACGGGCTGGCCTGCCTGGAACTGGAGGCCGGCGACTCCGGCGTCCGCTCGCTGGTCTCGGTGCAGGGTTCGCTGGCCATGTACGCCATCTGGCGGTTCGGCAGCGAGGAGCAGAAGCAGCGCTGGCTGCCCACGATGGCGGCCGGCGAGGCGATCGGCTGCTTCGGGCTGACCGAGCCGGACCACGGCTCCGACCCGGGTTCGATGGCCACCCGGGCCCGCCGGGACGGCGACGACTGGGTGCTCAACGGCACCAAGATGTGGATCACCAACGCGCCGATCGCCGACGTCGGGGTGATCTGGGCGCGCACCGACGAGGGGGTGCGGGGGTTCGCCGTACCGATGGACACGCCCGGGGTGACGGCGCGGGAGATCCGGCGCAAGATGTCGCTGCGCGCGTCGCTCACCGGCGAGATCGCCCTCGACGACGTCCGGCTGCCCGCGGACGCCCGGCTGCCCGAGGCGGTCGGGCTCAAGGCGCCGCTGAGCTGCCTGACCGAGGCCCGGTACGGCATCGTCTGGGGTGCGCTCGGCGCGGCCCGCGACTGCCTGGAGACGGCCCTGTCGTACGCGACCACCCGGACCCAGTTCGGCCGGCCGCTGGCCGGCTTCCAGCTCACCCAGGCCAAGCTCGCCGACATGGCGGTCGAGTGGAACAAGGGCCTGCTGCTCGCGCTGCACCTGGGCCGGCTCGCCGACGCCGGCAAGCTGCGCCCCGAGCAGGTCAGCGTCGGCAAGCTGAACAACGTGCGGGAGGCGCTGGCGATCGCCCGGGAGTGCCGGACGATCCTCGGCGCCAACGGCGTCTCCGGGGAGTACCCGGTGATGCGGCACGCCAACAACCTGGAGAGCGTGCTGACCTACGAGGGCACCTCGGAGATCCACCAGCTGGTCATCGGGCAGCGGCTGACCGGGCTGTCGGCGTTCGCCTGACCTGCGTCTTCGCCGGGCCGGTCCGCTCGGCGAGCGGGTGTCGCACCGGGCACGTACCGTCATCATCAGTCGAGAAGTCTGACGAGGACGGTGAGGGCGATGGCCCGCGACGGTGGCATCAACGAGCCCACCAGGGAGTTCCCCGGTTACCCGACCGGCGACGACCTCCGGGCCCGGTCGGACGTCCCACCCGAGCCGGCGCCCGACGGCCGGCCGGCGTCGGGTGGGCCGGCCCGCGGCCTGCTCGGGGTGCTCGGCGCGGTCGCGCTGGCGGTGGTGGTGCTGCTCGGCGTCCAGGCCACCGGCATCCTGCCCGACTTCCGCAACCCGTTCGCCAAGGAGCAGACCGACCGCAGCCAGCCGCCGCTGCTGAAGTCGATCCGCGACCTCAGCCGGTACGTGGCCGCCGAGGGCAACTTCCAGGTGGTCATCGACCTGCAGAACGACCGGCAGAACGTGCCGGAGTTCCTGCTCAACGAGCGGACCCTCTTCGTCGGGGCCGGCAGCGTCGAGGCGTACGTCGACTTCGCCAAGATCGCCGACGGGGCGGTGGTCGAGTCCGCCGACGGGAAGTCGGTGGAGATCAAACTCCCGGCGCCGCAGCTCGGCGAGACCAACCTCGACCTGGAGAAGAGTTACGTCTTCGCCGAGCAGCGGGGCCTGCTCAACCGGCTCAACGACCTGGTGAAGGGCGACCCCAACCGGCAGCAGCAGGTGTACAAGCTGGCCGAGGACCGGATCACCGCCGCCGCCCGGGACAGCGGGCTGACCGCCCGCGCCGAGGAGAACACCCGCAAGATGCTGGAAGGGCTGCTGCGCTCGCTGGGCTACGAAAAGGTGACGGTCACCTACACCGCCCCCTGACCGCGTACGCCGACGCGCCCGCCCCGGCTCGGGGCGGGCGCGTCGCGTTCGGTCACCAGGGAATCAGTAGCGGGTCGCGGCGTAGCGGTCCTCGTTCGGCATCAGGATCCACAGCACCAGGTACACGATCACCTGGGTGCCGGGCAGCAGCAGCGACAGCAGGAACAGCAGCCGGATCATGCCGGCCGACACGCCGAACCGCTGCGCCAGGCCGGCGCAGACACCGGCGAGCATGCGCCCCTCACGGGGCCGGACCAGTTTGCGACTCATCGTCGTACTCCCACTCTGCGGCGATCCGCCGCGCTGCGTTCAACGGTAGGAGGGGCCGCCCACCGCGCCCTCGGTCGCCAGGAGGATCGGCGGCCCCCGCACCCGTAAGTGCTTACCCCGCCGGGTCCGCGCCGACCCCGGCAGCGCGTGGAGCGCTCGCGGCCGGGAGACGGGCCGGTGACGGAGGGGAGACGGAACGGGGCGGAGGGTGGGCGGTGTGCCGGCTGGGGGCGGGGGCCTGACCTGGGCGGGTAGGCTGGCCGGTCGGGCGCCCACACCCCGGGCACCCGCCAGCCGCTCCGGACCGGGTCGGCACGACCGGGCCGTGTTCCGCACAACGGGGCACGACGGCGAGGAAAGTGCAGCCATGATCAGTGTTTTCGATCTCTTCAGCGTCGGCATCGGGCCGTCCAGCTCGCACACCGTCGGGCCGATGCGCGCCGCCCGGACGTTCGTGTCCGGGCTCAAGGCCGACGGGCTCCTCGCCGACACCGCGCGGGTGCAGGCCGAGCTGTTCGGCTCGCTGGGCGCCACCGGGCACGGCCACGGCAGCGGCCCGGCCGTGCTGCTCGGGCTGGAGGGGGAGGCCCCGGAGTCGGTCGACACCGACACGGTCGGGCCGCGGGTCGAGCGGATCCGCGCCGAACGGCGGCTCAGCCTGCTCGGCGCCCAGGAGATCGACTTCGACCCGGACCGGGACCTGGTGCTGCACCGCCGCCGGTCGCTGCCGTACCACCCGAACGGGATGACCTTCGTCGCGTACGACTCGGCCGGCGAGCAGGTCCGGGGGCGCACCTACTACTCGGTGGGCGGCGGGTTCGTGGTCGACGAGGCGGCGGCCGGGGCGGACCGGATCATCCCGGACACCACCCGGGTGCGGTACCCGTTCCTCACCGGCGGGGAACTGCTGGCGGTCACCACCGCCACCGGCCTGTCGATCAGCGACGTGATGCTCGCCAACGAGCTGTCCTGGCGTACCGAGGGGGAGGTGCGGGCCGGGCTGCTGGAGATCTGGCGGGTGATGCGCGAGTGCGTCGAGCGCGGCTGCGAGCGGGGCGGCACGCTGCCGGGCGGGCTGAAGGTGCGGCGCCGGGCGGCCGAGCTGCGCCGCGGCCTGGAGGCGGAGACCGACTCCACCGACCCGCTGCGGGCGATGGACTGGGTCACCCTCTTCGCCCTGGCGGTGAACGAGGAGAACGCCGCCGGCGGCCGGGTGGTCACCGCGCCGACGAACGGCGCGGCCGGCATCATCCCGGCGGTGCTGCACTACTACACCCGGTTCGTGCCCGGCGCCTCCGACGACGGCGTGGTCCGCTTCGTGCTGGCCGCCGGCGCGATCGGGGTGCTGTTCAAGGAGAACGCCTCGATCTCCGGCGCCGAGGTCGGCTGCCAGGGCGAGGTCGGGTCGGCCTGCTCGATGGCGGCCGCCGGGCTCGCCGAGGCGCTGGGCGGCACCCCCGAGCAGGTGGAGAACGCGGCCGAGATCGGCATGGAGCACAACCTGGGGCTCACCTGCGACCCGGTCGGGGGCCTGGTGCAGATCCCCTGCATCGAGCGGAACGCGGTGGCTAGCATCAAGGCGATCACCGCTGCCCGGCTGGCGCTGCGCGGCGACGGGGTGCACGCCGTCTCGCTGGACAAGGTCATCAAGACCATGCGGGAGACGGGCGCCGACATGAAGGTCAAGTACAAGGAGACGGCGCGGGGCGGCCTGGCGGTCAACGTCATCGAGTGCTGAGCCCGGCGGGGTGACCCGCCCCGAGCCCGCCGATGTCGGCGACGAGCGGCGGGAAGCGAGGAGGGGCCGGTGACGTCAGGCGTCGGTGCGCTCTGGTCGGCCCGCAACTCGCTGCGCATCCTGGTCAAGCGGGACCTCGCGGTGAAGTACCAGCAGTCGGTGCTGGGCTACCTCTGGTCGTTGATCGAGCCGCTCGGCATGGGCGCGATCTACTGGTTCGTGTTCGGGGTGCTCTATTCCGGGGCCACCCGCCGGCACCTGGGCGACGCGGCGGGGTCGTACCCGCTCTTCCTGATCACCGGCATCTTCGCCTGGATGTGGGCCAGTTCGGCGATCAACGAGGCGACGAACGCGTTGACCGGTCAGGCCCGGCTGATCACCACGATGAACCTGCCCCGCCAGGTCTTCCCGATCGGCCGGGTCACCGGCCGCTTCGCCGAGTACGCCGCCGGCCTGCCCATCCTCGTCGGCATCGCCGCGGTGTACGCGGCGCACGGGAAGATCCACCCCGGCTGGTCCGTGCTCGCCCTGCCGCTGGCGGTCACGGTGCAGCTCGTCCTGCTGGTGGGGATCGCGCTGCTGCTGTCGGCGTGGAACGTGCTGATGCGGGACATCGAGCGGTTCATGCGGCTGATCATCCGGGTGCTCTTCTACGCCACCCCGATCATCTATCCGCTCAGCCTGGTCCGGGACTCCGGCATGCCCGGCTGGCTGAAGCTGGCCTACGAGCTGAACCCGCTGGTCGGCATCTTCCAGTTGCACCACGCCATCTGGTACCCGGACGAGTTCCCGGACGCCCGGCTGCTCGCCACCACCGTGCTGGGCAGCCTGCTGGTGCTGGCGTTCGGCTGGTGGTCGTTCCGCCGACTCGAACCGGCCGTGCTCAAGGAACTGTGAATGGCGATCATCGAGGCGGAGGGCCTCGGCATCCGGTTCGTCCGCAACCGGCGTCGCCAGCTCCGGCTGCGGGAACTGCTCATCCACCGGGGCGGGCGGACTGCGGCAAGCGGCCAGTTCTGGCCGCTGCGCGACGTGTCGTTCCGGATCGAGCCGGGCGAGACGGTCGGCGTGGTGGGGCGCAACGGCACCGGGAAGAGCACGCTGTTGCGGCTGATCGCCGGGGTGCTCATTCCGGACGAGGGCCGGATCCGGGTGCACGGGGAGGTGGCGCCGCTGCTGGAACTCTCCGCCGGCTTCTCCAACGACCTGACCGGCCGGGAGAACCTCTACCTGGTCGGCGGCCTGCACGGGCTCTCCACCGGCTACCTGCGCCGGCACTTCGACGAGATCGTCTCGTTCGCCGGCGAGCAGGTCGAGCGCTCGATCGACACCTCGGTACGCCACTACTCGTCCGGGATGAAGGTCCGGCTCGGCTTCGCGGTGATCGCGCACCTGCCGCACCCCGTCCTGCTGGTGGACGAGGTGACCGCGGTCGGGGACGCGGAGTTCCGCGCCAAGTGCTATGCGACCATCGAGCGACTTCTCGCGGAAGGGCGCACGCTGGTGCTGGTGTCACACAACGAAAAGGACCTCACCCGGTTCTGTCGTCGGGGGCTCTACCTCGACGCGGGTCGGCTGACGGTCGACGGGACGATCGACGAGGCGCTCGCCGCCTACGCCGGCGCGGCACCGCGGTGACGCTCGCGATCGTGCTCGCCGCCGGCCATGCGGGCGGGACGGACGAGGCCGGGGAGCGCCTGGCCGGGCAGTGGCGGCGGGCCGGCGCGGCCGAGGTGCGGGTCGCCGCCGACCTGTCCGAGCTGGCCGCGCTGGTGGCCGACGCGGCGGCCCGGTGCTGGTCAGCGGCACCGACCTGGTGGCGCACACGGCGGTACTCAAGCACCTGGCGACCAGCCCGGTCGGGCCGACGGTGGCGTTGGTGCTCACCGATTCGCCCGCGCCCGGGCAGGTCGCGGTCCGGGACGAGCGCGGCCAGGTGATCGCGGTCGGTGACCCCGGCGAGCTGCACGACGCGACGGGCGTCTTCGGTGGCGCGCTGCGGGTCGGCGTCGGCGACCTGCCGCCCTGCTCGGCCTGGGCCCCGTCCGGCTGCTGCCGCTGGACGGCGACCGCTCACCGCTGGGCGAGCAGCGCAGGGAGCTGGACGGCCAACCGGTCGTACTCGTCGGGGGTGTTGTAGACCTGGCCGCCCAACCGCAGCCAGCCCCGGTCGTGCCAGGTCATCACCGCCACCTCGGCGGCGAGCCGTTCCGCGATCCGGGTCTGCAGCGCCTTCGCCGCGTCCATCGTGGTGGCGACGCCGCGCGGCAGCGGGATGAGCCGCATGGACACCGTCGGTCCGCCGGGCTCCGGCAGGTCGGCCGGCGCCACCCCGAGGGCGTCCCCGACCACCCGCTGCCCGTACGCGGCCAGCGCGGCGTTGTGCGCGCGTACCCGGTCCAGGCCCAGGCTGCGCAGCGTGAACAGCCCCACCGGCGCGGCCAGCCACGGCGTGTAGTCCAGCGTCGCCTGCCACTCGACCCGGGCGGGAAAGCCGGCCTCCTGCTCCCAGGAGACGACCAGCGGCTCGATCCGCTCCCGCCACGGCTCCGCGACCACCAGCGCGGCGGTCCCGCGCGGCGCGTACGCCCACTTGTGCAGGTTGCCGACCCAGAAGTCGGCGCCGATGGAGGCCACGCTGATCGGCAGCATGCCCGGGGCGTGCGCCGCGTCGACCAGCACGGGCACGCCGTGCTCGCGGGCCACCCCCACCACGGCGGCGGCCGGGAAGAGCCGGGCGGTGGCGGACGTGAGCTGGTCGATCACCACCAGCTTCGTCCGTCCGGGGCGCAACCCGGACCGGACGATCTCGACGACCTGCTCGTCCCCGGCGGTCAGCGGCACGTGCAGGGTCCGGCGCGTCGCCCCGGTGCGGCGGCATTCCCGGTCGACGGAGAAGCCGACCGCGCCGTACCCGTGGTCGGTGGTCAGCACCTCGTCGCCGGGGCGCAGGCCGAGCGACTGGAGCACCACCGCCACCCCGGTGGTCGCGTTGCCCACCAGCGCGGTGCCGTCCGGGTCGGCCCCCAGGAAGCCGGCCAGGTGTCGGCGGGTGTGCGCGATCCGGTCGACCAGCCCCTGAGTGAAGAAGCGCAGCGGGTTCGCCTCCATCTCGTCGCGCAACCGCTGCTGGGCCCGCTGCACCCCGATCGGGACGGCGCCGAACGAGCCGTGGTTGAGGTGACTGACCGACGCGTCGAGCGAGAAGAGCAGCCGAGCCCCGGGAATCGGCTCGGGCGGCTGCGGGACCGTCATCCGCCGATCGTAGCCCGCCGTCGATCATCAACTCGCCGATCACCGCCCACCCGCGGCCCACCGGCGGCGCCGCCCGTCGGGCCGTCGTTCAGGCGCGCGGGTGCGCCTGCCGATACGCCGCCCGCAGCCGCTCCACCGAGACGTGCGTGTAGATCTGGGTGCTGGCCAGCGAGGAGTGGCCGAGCAGCTCCTGCACCGCGCGCAGGTCCGCGCCGCCCTCCAACAGGTGGGTCGCGGCCGAGTGCCGCAGCCCGTGCGGGCTGGTCCGGGGCAGCCCGGCCCGCTCGGCGTACCCGGCGACGATCCGGCGCGCGGTGGTCGGGTTCAGCCGTCCGCCCCGCGCCCCCAGCAGCAGCGCACCTCCCGCGCCCGGATCGGCCAGGGCAGGCCTGCCGGCCCAGCCACGCGTCCAACGCGCGCTGCGCCGGCACCCCGTACGGCACGGCGCGCTCCCGGCCGCCCTTGCCCAGCACCCGGACCACCCGGCGACCGTGGTCGACGTCGGCGACGTCCAGGCCGCACGCCTCGCTGATCCGGATCCCGGTGCCGTAGAGCAGTTCCAGCAGCACCCGGTCCCGCAGCAGCACCGGCTCGTCCTCGCCCGCCGGCGACGGTCCGGCCGCCCCGGCGCCGGCCTCCAGGGATGCGGTGGGCCGGGAGGGGGCGGCCATCAGGGCGGCGGCCTGGTCGGCCCGGAGCACGGTGGGCAGCTCGCGGTGGGCCTTCGGACTGGCCAACGGGGCGGCCACGTCGGCGGGCAGCAGCCCCGACCGGTGGGCCCAGGCGCTGAACGTACGTGCCGACGCGGCGCGACGGGCCAGCGACGTCCGGGCGGCCCCCATCGTCCGCTGCTTCGCCAACCAGCTGCGCAGCACCGTCAGGTCCAGCTCGGCCAGGTCGACACAGCCCATCCGGACGGCATGGTCGAGCAGCGAGACCAGATCGGTGACGTACGCCCGCACGGTGTGCGCGGAGCGGTTGCGCACCCGGGCCAGATGGTCGGCGAAGGCGTCCACGGACTCCCGCATCGCCGGTGGCAGTCCCTCGTGGGCGGCGCGGGTGCCGCGCCCCTGCCCGCTCACCGTCCACTCCGGGCCGGTGCCGACCCGCCGGATCGCGTCCGCACCGGCTCGTCGGCGCCGGTGGGCGCCGCTGCCGGACTCGGCCTGATCCTGCTGTCGGCGGGCACCGGCCCAGCCTACGGTCCTGATCCCGCAACGGCAGAACACCAGTCGGCCGTCCGGCACTGCGTCGACGTCAGTCATGCGCCGCCGTCCGTCGTCGTCGTTCCGCCTCATCCTCGGGCCGCCGATGGGCGCCCGACGCCCGTCGCGCCCCGACGTCGGGCGCGGGCTCCGTGGCGCACCGGCGCGCGCGCTGCCGTGCGCCTTCCGCCCGGCGCCGGGTGTCTCACGGCCACCGGCACCGTGTCGCGGATCGACGCGCCGTCGGGGGTGGCTGACCGGGCCCTGGACAGGAGAAACTGGTCGTACGAAGAGGACGGTGGGCAGGGCCGCCGAGCGGACATGACAAGGGCCGCGCCGGTGCGGCTGCCGATCCCCAGCGTGCCCCGAGTGAGCCGGCCGCCCGGCCGTGCCGGACTGACTCGGCGGCGGGTCGGGGTGTCAGGGCTTCGGACCGGCGCGGCGGCATCACGGTGTGGGGCTGGCCCTGGGGCCAGCCGGTTGTCGGACGGGGCGCGGGTGTCACGGTGTCGAGCCGGGCGCGTGGCGCGGAAGGGTGATTCGCGAGGCGGAACGGAGCGGCGTCGATCCGGATAGGTGACGCCGACGGGAGGAGGGGGACCGATCGTGGGTGTGGATGCCGTCCTCTATCGGCTGGTCCGAGCCGGGCCCGGTCGGGGTCGTCCGTCGCACATCGCGGCCGGGGTGGTCGCCGATCCCGACGACGTTCTGCTGGACCTGTTGAAGCGGGTGCGGGGCGGGGGTCGTACGCCGTTGCTGGACCGCGTCGATCCGCTCGGCGAGCTGGTGGTCGCCGCCGAGGCGGCGCCACAACTCCTCGCCGAGCTGGGCTGCCTGGCCGAGGTGGCCCGCGCGCCCGCGGAGGTGGACCAGGTCCGCCAGCTCGCGCAGCTCACCCGCCGCTGCCTGACCAGCCGGGAGGTGGAGATCCGCTTCGTGGGCGACTGAGCCGACCGACCCTGCCCCGGTGCGCCGTCCCCCTCCGGCCGGCTGGCGGAGCCATCTCGGCGGCGGGGATGACTCGTCTCGGCGGCGGCGGGCGGAGCCATCTCGGCGGTTGGGCGGAGTCATCCGGGCGGCGGGGCGGACTCATTCGGCGGTGGTGGCGCGCCTGCCGGGCGGGCGCCGGCCGCACGCCGCTCCGGCGGTGGGGCGAGCGCGTACCCGCCGTCGCGGCGGACCACCAGCCCCAACTCCTCCAACAGGGACAGCTTGCGCAACGCCACCCGCACGCCCACCCCAGCGCCGGCGGCCACCGCGTCCGGGCTGCGCAGCCCTCGGCGTGGCAGGGACTCCAGCACCAGGGCGGCCTCGTCGTCGAGCTCGTCGGCCGGTCGTCGCGGGCCGCGGGCCGGGGGCGCCAGGTCGACGCCGATCCGGCCCACCTCCTCCAGCACGTGCGCGACCCCGGTGACGAGTCGGGCCGCGGGTTGCTCCCGGAGCAGTTCGTGGGCGCCGACCGACATGGCCGAGGTGACCGGACCGGGCACCACCATTCCCGGTCGGTCGATGGCCAGCGCCCGGCGCATGGTCTGGGTCGCCCCGCTGCGCGCGGACGCCTCCACCAGCACGCTTCCCCGGGTGGCGGCGGCGATCACCCGGTTGCGGATCAGGAACCGCGGCCGGAGCCGCTCGGCGCCGGCATCCACTCGCTCACCAACAGCCCCGTCTCGGCGATCCGGTCGAAGAGGGCGGCGTTGCCCATCGGGTAGGGCCGATCCACCCCGCAGGCCAGCACCGCCACGGTCAGCCCACCGGCGCTCAACGCGCCCCGATGAGCGGCGGCGTCGATCCCGAACGCCCCGCCGGAGACCACCGACCACTCCCGGTCCGCCAGGCCGTAGCCGAGCTCGGTGGCCACGTGCACGCCGTACGACGTGGCGGCGCGGGCGCCGACCACGGCCACCGACCGCGCCATCGCCTCGGCCAGCGGCCAGGCGCCGCGTACCCAGAAGCAGAGCGGTGGGGCCGTCTCGGTGTCCACCCGGCGGCTGGCGCCGGAGAGGGCGAGGCGGCGCAGTTCGTCGACGCCGACCGGCCACTCGTCGTCGTCGGGCGTGACGATCCGGGCGCCGAGCCGATCCGTCCGCTCCAGCGCCCAGGCCGCGGCGGCCCGGGGGTCACCGGCGGCCAGCCGGGCCGCCACGGTGGCGTGCAGCTTCTCCTCCGGCGCGCCGCCGTCGCAGAGCAGCGCCAGGGCGGCCGGCGCCCCGAGCCGCTCCACCAGCCGGTGCACCGACCAGGTGCCCGGTTCGGTCAGCCAGGTCAACGCGACCCGGGCCAGCCGGTCCGCCGTACGTGACTCCTCGTCCCCGCTCATGCTTCCTCTCCCGTCCGTAGTCCGATCGCCTCCCGGACGTCCTCCCGGTCCGGCCGGTCCCGCCCGTCCAGGTCGGCGATCGTCCACGCCAACCGGATGATCCGGTCGAAGCCCCGGGCCGAGAGCGACCCGCTGTCCAGCCGAGCGCGCAGCTCTCCGGTGTCGTGACCCGGCAACCGCCAGGGCGAGCGGCGCAGCAGCGGTCCGGGTATCTCGGCGTTGAGCCGGCGGCCGACCGGGGCCCAGCGCTCGGCCGCCGCGGCGCGGGCCGTGGCGACCCGCGCGCCGACGGTGGCCGAGGACTCGTTCGCGCCCCCCGTCGCCATCAGTTCGGCCGCCCGCACCGGCAGCACGGTCACCTGCACATCGATCCGGTCCAGCAGGGGCCCGGAAAGCCGCCCCAGGTAGCGGCGCCGGGTCAGCGGGCTGCACTCGCACTGCGTGTCGCCGCCCGGTTTCGCGCAGGGACAGGGATTGGCGGCCAGCACCAGCTGCACCCGTGCCGGGTACTCCGTGCCGCCCCGGGTCCGGGCCAGCCGGATCCAGCCGTGCTCCAGCGGCTGGCGCAACGCCTCCAGGGCGCCCTTGCTGAACTCCGGCGCTTCGTCGAGAAAGAGCACCCCGCGGTGGGCCAGCGACACCGCGCCCGGGCGGGCCAGCCCGGCGCCCCCACCGACCAGCGCCGGTACGGTGGCGGTGTGGTGCGCGCCTGGAACGGCGGGCGGCGCAGCAGCCGCCCGTCCGACGGCAGCACGCCGGCGATCGAGTGCAGCGCGGTGACCTCCAGCGCGACGTCGTCGTCCAGCTCGGGCAGGATCGACGGCAGGCGTTCGGCCAGCATGGTCTTGCCGGCGCCGGGCGGCCCGAGCAGCGCGAGGTGGTGGCCACCGGCGGCGGTCACCTCCAACGCCCGCCGGCCCAGCCCCTGGCCGGCCACGTCGGCCAGATCCGGCCCGCCGGGGGACGCCGTCGGGCCGGTGGCCGGGGGTTCCAGCAGCGACGTGCCGTTCCGGACGAAACCGACCAGCCGGTGCAGGGTGTCGACCGCCCGGACGTGGACGCCGGGGACCACCGCCGCCTCGGCCGCGTTGGCGACCGGCACGATGACCCGTCCCAGCCCCCCTTGGCCGCGACGGCCACCATCGGCAGCACGCCGCCGACCGTTCGGACGGTGCCGTCCGGCCCCAGCTCGCCGAGGACCACCACCCGCTCCAGCGGCGCCAGCGGCAGCTGGCCGGCGCCGTTGAGCAGGGCGGTGGCGATGGTCAGGGTCGATAGTCAAGTTGTGCCATACTCAACGCCGTGACGCGAGCCGCTATCTACGTCCGGATCTCACGCGACCGGGAGGGCGGTGGACTCGGCGTCTCGCGCCAGGAGCCAGACTGCCGGGAGCTGGCCTCGCGGCACGGCCTGACCGTAGCGCAGGTGTACAGCGACAACGACCTATCGGCCTACAGCGGCAAGCCGCGTCCGTCGTATCGCCGGATGCTCGACGACATCGCCGCCGCCCGCGTCGACGCGGTGCTCGCCTGGCACACCGACCGGCTGCACCGCTCCCCCACCGAGTTGGAGGAGTACATCTCGGCGTGCGAGCCGCGCGGCGTGCCCACGTACACCGTGAAGGCCGGACCGCTGGACCTCAGCACACCGAGCGGCCGCATGGTGGCACGCCAGCTCGGCGCCGTCGCCCGGTACGAGGTGGAGCACCAGGTCGAGCGCCAGCAGCGCGCGAAGCTGCAAGCCGCCGCGGACGGCAAGTGGGGCGGTGGCCGGCGACCGTACGGATACGAGCCGGACGGGGTGACGCCACGCCCCGACGAGGCACGGGCGGTTGCCGAGGCCACCGACGCGATCCTGTCCGGAGCGAGCGTGCGGTCACAAGCCGCCGCGATGAACGCGCGCGGCCTGGTCACCTCCACTGGCCGACCATGGACGCCGCAAGAGCTGCGGAAGGTGCTGCTGCGCGCCCGCAACGCCGGGCTGCGTGAACACCGGGGTGAAGTGGTCGGCCCCGCCGCCTGGCCGCCGCTGGTCGACGAGGACCGCTGGCGGGCCTTGGTGTCGGTGCTGACCCACCCCGGCCGACGTACGCAGTGGTCCTCGGCCCGCCGGTGGCTGCTGAGCGGCCTGGCCCTGTGCGGCGTGTGCGGCTCGCCGGTGCGCGCCACGCTGCTCAACAGCACCCGAGGTGGGGTACCGTCCTACACCTGCAAGGCCACGAAATGCGTGGTGCGCAACGCCGCCGAGCTGGACCAGTACCTCGGCGGAGTGGTCGTCGCCCGGCTCTCCCGGCCGGACGTGGCCGACCTGCTCGCCTCTTCCGGCGCACCTGGCTCTAGGGTGCTCCAGCTCGACGCCACCTCGTTGCGGGAACGGCTCGACGGCCTGGCGGCGGCGTATGCCGACGGCGCGATCGACGTCCGCCAGCTGCGCGAGGGCTCGGAGCGGCTACGCGCCCGGCTCGCTGAGGTGGAAGAGCAGATGGCCATGGCAGGCCGGGGCGACGCGCTCGCCGGGCTAATGGGGACGACGGACCCGGCGGCGGCTTGGGACGCACTCGACCTCCACCGCCGGCGGCCGTCGTCGACACGCTCATGACCGTGACGATTCACCGCACCCGGAAGGGCCGGCCGCGCGGCTGGACGCCAGGCAGCTCGTACTTCGATCCGTCCACCGTCGACATCGGGTGGAAGGCGTGACCAGGTCCGGCCGCCGGTGAGGAATCCAACGCGGGTCTAAACGATCTTCTTTCCTAAACTCTTAGCTGACGTCGACGCACCAGGGGGCCGGGGAGGTCCAGGTCCCCACCGTGATGTCCGACGTCCTGATCTCGACGCGCGCCAGGTACGCCGCGCTGAAGCGCTGCCACGGCGCTGACCACCTGTGCTCGCGCTCGTCGACCTGCCGGCACTGATACCCGGCACGAACGTGGCGCTGAGCTCCCCGGCGCTGTAGAGCCGGTGGGCCCGCGGCCGCGCGTGCTGGACCGGCCGCCTGGTCGTCGACGGCCGCCACCAGCGGTCGGGCCGGCTCACCGCGCACCATCGTCGTTGGCCAGCGCGCGGGCGATCCACTGGACCGCCGCGAACTGGCGGGCAGCGGACCGGCCGGCCCGGCGCCCCTCCGGCGACTCCAACGGACGGCGGGCGAACGTGCGCTCCGACTGGCCGTAGCGGGCGACCATGGCGACGAGTGCGCGGAGCAGCTGCTCACGCCGTGGCTCACCGCCGGCCCGCGAACGACCGGCGGGGAAGACGTACGCCTCGCCGCACTGCCGGGACGATGCCCGGGGCCATGATCGCCTTGTGGACGGTCAGCTTCGCCACCCAGATCGCCGACGTGACCTCGATGCCGTGAGCACGTCGAAGCGCACCTCGTCGGCGGTCGTGCCCGTCTCGGCCAGCCACCGGGCGGCCAGGCCGCGCAGCCGGCGCGCCTCGGCCGGTACGACCGCCTCGGCCGGGCTGCCGACGTCGTCCGTACGGCGGGTCTTCACCTCGCAGAAGGCGAGCACGTCGCCCTCCCAGGCGATGATGTCGATCTCGCCGTCCGGGCAGCGCCAGTTCCGGGCGACCGGCCGCAGTCCCGCCTCGATCAGGTGTCGGACCGCGCACCGCTCCCCGTACGCGCCGACGGCCTGGTTCCGCTTCGTCATGGCGGCCAGGGTGGGCGCTGCCCGGTCGGTCCGGCCGTCCCGCCCGGTTTGCCTGTGGACAAGCGGGAGGGTTGTGGACGGCCGGACGATCATGCCTGGACCGTGCTAGGGGACCGGACGTGCGCCGGCGATGACCGGATCCGCGCCGGACTGAGCTGGGCGGCGTCGTCTAACGGCCGGATGGCGTCCGTGGAGCCGTTCGCATAGCGTGCCCGTCGTGGACGGACGACGGAGCTTTCCCGAGGATCAGCAGGGGTCGCACTGGAGCGACCGCGGGTACGCCGAACCGGACTGGCGCGGAGCGGGCGACCCGCGCTACCGCGACGACGACTTCCGGACCCCGGACCAGCGCGACGGCGCGGACGAGGGCCGGTACGCCGACCCGGTGAACTCCCGGTACGGCGAATCGGGTCGCTTCGGTGCGGCCGACCGGCTCGGTGACGGGCACCCGGAGACCGACGGCTACCGGCCGTCCCGGTCGCGACGCGGGGAGGACCCGGAGGTCTCCGGCGAGCTGCCCGGTGAGCGCGGCGGCGCCGGGCGGTCCGGGAGGGCGTGGATCAGCTCGCGGCCGGCGCCCGGGAGGGTGTCGCCGGGCCGGACCCGCTCGGCGCGACCGGCTGCCGGACGCGCTGCGACCCGCTCCCCCCGGCGGCTACCCGATCGTCGAGCCGGCCCGTCCGGCCGAGCCGACCCACGCCGCGGTGCCGCCGTTCGTGGTGGGCGAGCGTCCGTCCGGCCCGATCCATGCCGGTCCGACCCCGCTCGTGGTCGGGGACCGGCCCGGCGGCCCCGCCCCGTCCCCCGAACCGGTGGGCGGCCCGGCCCCGCATCCGCTGGAGATGCCGACCGGTCCGATGCCGGCGGTCGCGCCCCGGCTCGACGCCCCGCCGGCCAGCGACGGCGTCTACCGGACCCGTCGGCCTGCGCTGGCGGTGGTCCTCGCGGCGCTGACGCTCGTCTTCGAGGCCCCCGCCCTGCGGGTCCTCCTGCACGGCCTGGTGGGCGACCCCGTCTCCGCGCCCGACGTGGTGGTGGGGACGTTCCTGGTGGCCGGGCTGCCGATCTTCGCCAGCGGCCTGTACGGGCTGCGCACCGGTGGGCTGGCGCTCGCCGAGGGCAGCCGGGGCTGGCTCCGCCCGCCGACGGCCTACCTGACCGTCGGGTTGGTGCTCTTCGTCGCCGCCGCGCTCGGCGCCCGCTGAGCGGTCCCATCCCGCATCGCCGCCCGCACGGGCGGGGCGCCCGGCATCGCCGGGTCGAGCACGGGCCGGTCGCCCGGCGTCGCCGCGCCGGACCGGGCGTCGGCGCGCGGCGGGGCCGGGGCGGGACGCCGGGGACCGGTCCGGGCGGTATGCCTGGAAAGTGACGGTGCGGGACGTTCCCGCACCCCGGGACCGGCGGGCGGAGAAGGGGCGTACACTGGTCGACTGGCGACCGCCTCGCGCGGTCGACCTCGCGCGCCCTCTCCACGGTTCCCCGTGGGGCGACGGCCTCCCTGGTCCCGATCTTGGTCGGGCCCACCACGGCCGGCGACCAGGCGCCAGGACGCCCGGCCACCGGCCGGGCGTGACAACCAGGGATCTTGAGGAGTACCCCACCATGGCCGTCGTGACCATGCGTCAGCTGCTGGAGAGCGGTGTCCACTTCGGGCACCAGACCCGGCGCTGGAACCCGAAGATGAAGCGCTTCATCATGACGGAGCGCAACGGCATCTACATCATCGACCTGCGCCAGACCCTCGACTACATCGAGAAGGCGTACGACTTCGTGCGTAACACCGTCGCCGAGGGTGGCAGCATCCTCTTCGTCGGCACCAAGAAGCAGGCCCAGGAGGCCATCTCCGAGCAGGCGACCCGGGTCGGCCAGCCGTACGTCAACCACCGCTGGCTGGGCGGCATGCTGACCAACTTCCAGACGGTGTACAAGCGCCTGCAGCGGATGAAGGAGCTGGAGGCCCTGGGTGACCTGAGCGGCACCGCCGCCGGTTACACCAAGAAGGAGACGCTGCAGCTCTCCCGCGAGAAGATCAAGCTGACCCGCACCCTGGGTGGTCTGCGGGACATGCAGAAGCTGCCGGCCGCGATCTGGGTGGTCGACACCAAGAAGGAGCACATCGCCGTCGACGAGGCCCGCAAGCTGGGCATCCCGGTGATCGCCGTGCTCGACACCAACTGCGACCCGGACGAGGTCGACTTCCCGATCCCGGGCAACGACGACGCCATCCGGTCGGCGGAGCTGCTGACCAAGGTCGTGGCCGCCGCCGTCGCCGACGGTCTGATCGCCCGTTCCGGCCGTCGCCGGGGCGGCGACGAGAAGCCGGAGCCGGGCCAGGTCGGCACCGACGAGCCGCTGGCCGAGTGGGAGCGCGAGCTGCTGGAGGAGCCGAAGAAGGCCGACGTGCAGCAGCCGGCCGTGCAGCAGCAGCCGCCGGCCGAGCAGCCGCAGGCCGAGCAGCCGGCGGCCGCCGCCGCGGAGTGATCGCGCCGCCGCGTCCCCACCGTCCGTTTTTGCGGCCGGTGGGGCGCGGCGGATCCGCCGGGAACATCCGGCCCGGATCCGGGTAACCCGGCAGCCAGACCATCCCACCGCAGTCTCAACACCGAAGAGAGAGTCATGTCCAACTTCACCGCCGCGGACGTCAAGAAGCTCCGCGACCTCACCGGCGCCGGCATGATGGACTCCAAGAAGGCGCTGACCGAGGCCGAGGGCGACTTCGACAAGGCCATCGAGATCCTGCGCGTCAAGGGTGCCAAGGACGTCGGCAAGCGGGCCGGCCGCACCGCCGCGAACGGCCTGATCGCCCACTCCGGCAAGGCGCTGCTCGAGCTCAACTGCGAGACCGACTTCGTCGCCAAGAACGACGCCTTCATCGCCCTGGCCCAGCAGCTCGTCGAGCACGGCGAGCGCAGCGGCGTCAGCACCGCCGAGGAGCTGCTCGCCAGCTCGATCGACGGCAAGCCGGTTGCCGAGCTGATCCAGGAGCAGTCCGCCAAGATCGGCGAGAAGCTGGTGCTGAACCGCTTCGCCAAGCTGGACGGCAACGTCGCGGTCTACCTGCACCGCAAGAGCCAGGACCTGCCGCCGGCCGTCGGCGTGCTGGTGGAGTACGCGGGCAAGACCGACGAGGCCGGCGACGCCGACGCCCGCGGTGTCGCCATGCAGGTCGCCGCCATGCGGCCGAAGTACCTCACCCGGGACGAGGTGCCGGCCGAGGTCGTCGAGTCCGAGCGGCGCATCGCCGAGCAGACCGCCCGCGAGGAGAACAAGCCCGAGGCCGCGCTGCCGAAGATCGTCGAGGGTCGGGTGAACGCCTTCTTCAAGGAC
Organism: Micromonospora sp. ATA51; assembly: GCF_016802855.1. NCBI lineage: Bacteria > Bacillati > Actinomycetota > Actinomycetes > Micromonosporales > Micromonosporaceae > Micromonospora > Micromonospora sp. ATA51. Next base: position 32,801 of record NZ_JAEVHJ010000032.1, read on the forward strand.
TACGTCCTGATCGAGCAGGCGTCGGTGGCCGACAACAAGAAGTCGGTGAAGCAGATGCTGGCCGAGGCCGGCATCGAGGTGACGCGCTTCCTGCGGTTCGAGGTCGGCCAGGCCTGAGCCGCCAGCTCGGGCGCGTCACGCGCCCGTGGGCAAGCAACGTCGACGAGGAGGCCGCCGGTGTACGTGACAGGCACCGCGGCCTCCTCGTCACATAGGGTCTGCAGCGGCAGGCACGCGGCGCACGCGAAGGTGCGCGACGGGAGGGGCGGGGCGGATGACGCAGGTTGTGAGTGACCGGAGCCTGGCGGCGGATGATCCCACCGCCCCACCGCCCGGCCGGGCTCGCCGGGTGGTGCTGAAGCTCTCCGGCGAGGTCTTCGGCGGCGGCGCGATCGGAGTCGACCCGGACGTCGTGCAGGCCATCGCCCGGCAGATCGCCACCGTGGTCCGCCGCGGCGTGCAGGTCTCGGTGGTGGTCGGCGGCGGCAACTTCTTCCGCGGCGCCGAGTTGCAGAAGCGCGGCATGGACCGGGCCCGGGCCGACTACATGGGCATGCTCGGCACGGTGATGAACTGCCTGGCCCTCCAGGACTTCCTGGAGAAGGAGGGCATCGAGACCCGGGTGCAGAGCGCGATCACCATGGCCCAGGTCGCCGAGCCGTACATCCCGCTGCGGGCCATCCGGCACCTGGAGAAGGGCCGCGTGGTGATCTTCGGCGCGGGCGCCGGCATGCCGTACTTCTCCACCGACACGGTCGCCGCCCAGCGGGCGCTGGAGATCCGCGCCGACGTGGTGCTGATGAGCAAGAACGGCGTGGACGCGGTCTACACCGCGGACCCCCGGGTCGACCCGACCGCCAGCAAGCTGGACACGATCACCTTCTCCGAGGCGCTGCGCCGCAACCTGCGGGTGGCCGACGCGGCGGCGTTCAGCCTCTGCATGGAGAACGGCCTGCCGATGCTGGTCTTCGGCGCGCAGGGCGACGACACCATCGTCCGGGCGGTCGGCGGTGAGAAGATCGGCACCCTGATCACCGCCTGAGCGCCCCGCCGGCGCGGCCGGCGGTCCTCCGACACGACATCAGCAGAGCCCACGACGAGCAACAGAAGGAGGCGAGGAGACCGGTGATCGACGACACCCTCCTCGAGGCCGAGGAGAAGATGGAGCGTGCGGTCGAGCACGCCAAGGAGGAGTTCGGCGCCATCCGCACCGGTCGCGCCAACGCCGCCATGTTCTCCAAGGTCATCATCGACTACTACGGCACCCCCACCCCGCTGCCCCAGATGGCGTCCATCGGCGTCCCCGAGCCGCGCATGGTGATCATCAAGCCGTACGACAACTCGCAGATCAACGCCATGGAGAAGGCGATCCGCGACTCGGACCTCGGCGTCAACCCGAACAACGAGGGCAACCAGCTCCGCATCCTGCTCCCGCAGATGACCGAGGAGCGGCGCCGCGAGATGATCAAGGTCGCCCGGCACAAGGGCGAGGAGGCCAAGGTGGCCGTCCGCAACATCCGCCGCAAGGCCAAGGAAGAGCTGGACCGTCTGGTCAAGGACGGCGAGGTCGGCGAGGACGAGGGCCGCGCGCGGAGAAGGACCTGGACGACCTGACCCAGCGGTACGTCGCCACCGTCGACGAGCTGGTCAAGCACAAGGAAGCCGAGCTGCTCGAGGTCTGAGCCGCCCGACGACCATCACGGCACCGGTGTGCCGCCACCCGCCCGGGTGGTGGACCCGGTGCCGTCGTCGTGGTGGGCCATCGTCCGCCGTGCCGGGTTCCCGGGTGCAGTAGGCTCGGCACGATTCCCGCCCCACCACGGGGTGAACGGCGGGGATCGGCCGGCCGTCGCGCCGGTCAACCGGAACAGTCACGCCTGTAGGGGATGGTCTTGGTCTTGCGTCAAGTGGTGGAACTCGTACCGCGTTCGCTCGGTGCGTGATGTCCCACCCCGACCCCTACGGCGCTGCCGAGCCCCGCGGCTGGGACCGACCGGACCGTCCGCCCGCGCTGCCCTGGCCCGAGTCTGACCTCGAGCCCGGGCCGTGGCGTCGTCCGGGCGCCAACCCCGAGCTGTACGCCGAGCCGCCCGGCCGGGCCCGACCCGCGCCGACCCGTATCCCGGCCCGGCCGGCGACCCGTACGCCCGGCCGGACGTCGCCAGCCGTCGGCCCGGCCCGTACGACGAGCGTCCCGGCCGCGCCAACGGCCGCCCGGACCGGGC